>JBIIFW010000443.1:0-13392 GCA_044236985.1 Bradymonadia bacterium
GCGTGGCGTTGGCGTCAGCTCCAGCCAGACGTGGCCGTACTGACCCTTGCCAACCATCTGACGGATGAACTTGCCTTCGCCCTGCCCGCTCGCCCCTACCGTCTCCCGGTAGGCGACCTGCGGCTTGCCGATTGCGGCATCAACCTTGAACTCCCGCATCAGGCGATCGACGATGATCTCTAGGTGCAACTCGCCCATCCCAGAGATGAGCGTCTGTCCCGTCTCAGCGTCGGCCGAGACCCGAAAGGAGGGGTCCTCTACGGCGAGACGCTGAAGGCTCTGCGCCAGCTTTTCCTGGTCTGCCTTCGTGCGCGGCTCGATGACAATGGAGATAACCGGCTCAGGAAAGACCATCCGCTCGAGGATGATAGGAGCCTTCTCATCGCAGAGGGTATCGCCCGTCGTTGTGTAACGAAGCCCAACCGCAGCCACGATCTCGCCGGCCGAAGCCAACTCGACATCCTCGCGCTTGTTGGCGTGCATCTGCAGCAGGCGGGTGATTCGCTCCCGCTTCTCCTTGCCCGGATTGTTCGCAACAGAGCCAGCAGAGAAGGTTCCGCTATAGACCCGGAAGTAGGTGAGCGTCCCCACGTAGGGGTCGTTCATGATCTTGAAGGCAAGCGCTGCAAAGGGAGCCGAAGGGTCGGCTGGACGGCTTTCGTAGTCGCTCTCCTCGAACGGGCGAGGTGCGGCCTCCACAGCCTTGACCGAAGCGGGCTTGAGCCCCCGAACAGGCTTGACGTCAAGCGGCGACGGCAGGAAGTGAACGACTGCGTCGAGGAGTGGCTGAACGCCCTTGTTCTTGAAGGCCGAGCCCAGCAAGACGGGGACCAGCGTCAAGGCGAGACAGCCTCGTCGGATCGCAGCCTGCAGGTCATCGGTGGCGATCTCGTCGCCCTCCAGGAACCGGGTGGCGATCTCGTCGTCTCCCTCAGCGATTGCTTCGATCATTTTCTCCCGCGCAGCAGTCGCATCACTGAGGAACTCCGCGGGGATCTCCTCCTCGAGGATCGAGGCGCCGAGCGACTCCGAGTCATAGCGATAGGCCTTCATCTTGAGCAGATCGATCTGCCCCACAAAGGTCTCAGCCTGTCCCATGGGAAGCTGCAGCGCTACGGGCTGACACTTGAGCCGCTCGCGCATCTTGGAGAGGACATGATCGAAGTCTGCGCCGACGCGATCCATCTTGTTGACGAAAGCGATCCGCGGAACGCCGTAGCGGTTGGCCTGCCGCCAGACTGTCTCCGACTGGGGCTGCACAGCAGCTACAGCGCAGAAGACGCCGATGGCTCCATCGAGCACCCGCAGTGACCGCTCAACTTCGATGGTGAAGTCAACGTGGCCAGGGGTGTCGATGATGTTGATACGATGGTCGTTCCAGAAGCAGGTGGTGGCGGCAGCCGTGATGGTGATGCCGCGCTCCTGTTCCTGGACCATCCAGTCCATCGTGGCCGCACCATCATGGACCTCGCCAATCTTGTGTGTGCGGCCCGTGTAGAAAAGGATGCGCTCCGTGACGGTGGTCTTCCCAGCGTCGATGTGCGCCATGATACCAATGTTGCGCATATGTTGAAGCGATTCGGTCACGGCACATACAAGACGAGCCGACCCTAGGGCCGGCTCAGCGAGAGAGGTTCAGTTCAGGTGAGCCCCGAACGCGGCGATTACCAGCGGTAGTGAGCGAACGCCTTGTTGGCGTCGGCCATGCGGTGCGTCTCTTCTTTCTTCTTGATGGCGGCGCCGCGGATGTTGGCCGCGTCGAGGAGCTCATTGGCGAGCTTCTCCATCATGGTGCGCTCGCCGCGCGAGCGGGCTGCTTGAATGAGCCAACGGACCGAGAGAGCGACACGACGCTCTGCGCGAACTTCGACCGGGACCTGGTAGGTGGAGCCACCGACGCGACGGCTCTTGACCTCAACAGCCGGCTTGGCGTTCTCGACGGCCTTCCGGAAGATCTCGACAGGGTTCTCACCCTTGCTCCGCTCTTCGAGGATGTCGAGGGCGCCGTAGAGGATGGACTCTGCGGTGCTCTTCTTGCCTGCGACCATCAGGCTGTTGACGAAGCGGGTGACAAGCTTGTCGCCATACTTCGGGTCGGGCATCATCGGACGCTTAGGTACTTCTCGCCTGCGTGGCATGGGATTCCCTTAAAAAGATAACCAGTCGGTGAAACGAAACTACTTGGGACGCTTGGCGCCGTACTTTGAGCGCGCCTGACGACGGGCGCTAACGCCAGTCGCATCGAGCGTGCCACGGATGATGTGGTAACGGACGCCCGGAAGGTCCTTGACGCGGCCGCCACGGATGAGGACGACCGAGTGCTCCTGAAGGTTGTGACCTTCGCCCGGGATGTAGGAGGTGACTTCCATGCCGTTCGTCAGGCGAACACGCGCGACCTTGCGAAGCGCCGAGTTGGGCTTCTTGGGAGTCGTGGTGTAGACGCGCGTGCAAACGCCGCGCTTCTGGGGGCAGGAGCGAAGCGCAGGCGCCGAGGTCTTCGTGCGCTGCAATTCGCGTCCGCTACGGACAAGCTGGTTAATCGTGGGCATTTGTCTCGAAAATCCGAAGAGGCCCCGATGGGGCGGTCCTAGAGGGAGGCCGTGTATAGCCGCCCGTCAAGACAAGGTCAAGCGGGCGGGTCCTCACAAAAACGGCAAGCGCCGCGAGGCCTGAGGCCGCGCGGCGCCGCAAAGACGGGAGATTCTAGCCTGCGGCGGAATCCGAAAGATCCTCGCCGTCGGGCAGGATAAGAAGTTCCGCGGTCCGGTAGGCGTCGAGGCCAGTACCGGCGGGGATGAGCCGTCCCATGATAACGTTCTCCTTGAGTCCGCGGAGGTGGTCGACCTTGGCCTGAATGGCGGCCTCGGTGAGCACCTTCGTTGTCTCCTGGAAGGAGGCCGACGAGATGAAGGACTCGGTGGAGAGAGCCGCCTTGGTGATGCCGAGGAGGAGGTCCTCAGCGCTCGCGGCGCGACCACCAGACGCCACCGCCTTCTGGTTCTCCGACTCGAAGTCGGCCCGGTCCACGGGCTGGTCAACAATGAAGTTGGTGTCGCCAACATCGTTGATCTTTACCCGGCGGAGCATCTGCCGAACGATGACTTCGATATGCTTGTCGTGGATGCGAACGCCCTGCCCGCGGTAGACGTTCTGGATCTGGTCCACGATATACTTCGCGAGTGCCTTGCGGCCCGAGATCCGAAGGATGTCATGGGGGTTCTCCGAACCCTCGGTGAGCGGCTCGCCAGCGCGGACGTAGTCGCCTTCCTGCACGGTGATGTGCTTGCCCTTGGGCACGGCATACTTGCGACGCTCGCCGGCGTCGGGGACGACGTCGAGGTAGCGCTTGCCCTTGGTCTCGCGACCGAAGGCGATGCGGCCATCGATCTCAGAGACGACCGAGAGCTCCTTCGGCTTGCGGGCCTCGAAGAGCTCGGCGACACGGGGGAGACCGCCCGTGATGTCCTTGGTCTTCTGCGACTCGCGGGAGACCTTCGCAATCCACATGCCGGGACGGACTTCGTCGCGGTCGTTGACCTCGATGACCGTGCCGGTCGCCAGCTGGTAGGTAGCGAGGATCTTGGAGGAGTCCTTCGCCTTGATCGAGATGCGGGGACGAGCGTTCTGGTCGCGCGAGTCGATGATGACCATACGCGAGAGGAAGGTGGTCTGATCGACCGACTCCTCCACGGTAACGCCGTCCTGGATGTCTTCGAACTTGATGACACCCTCGTAGCCGGCGAGGATCGGGGTCGAGTAGGGATCCCACTCGGCCAAGCGGCTGTTGGCAGGAACCTCCGCGCCCTCATCGTAGGCGAGCTTGGCGCCGTAGGTGAGCGGGAAGCTCTCCTTAGTCTGGCCGCGCTCATCCACGATACTGACCTTACCGTTACGGTTCATGACGACGAAGCCCTTCTCGCTCTGAACGCGACGGACATCCTCATACTTCACGAAGCCGGCGTGGCGGTTCTCAACGCTCGACTGCTGCGCGCTCAGGGTACCGACGCCACCGAAGTGGAAGGTACGCATGGTGAGCTGCGTGCCGGGCTCGCCGATGGACTGAGCGGCAATGATGCCGACCGCCTCACCGACGTTGACCAGCCGGCCTCGCGCAAGGTCGCGACCGTAGCAGCGGGCGCAGAGGCCGCGCGCAGACTGGCAAGTGAGGGGCGACCGGACGGTCACCTTCTCGACGACCGCGTCTTCGATGATGTCTGCAACCTCCTCGGAGATCTCGGCGTTGGCCTCAACAATGATCTCGTCGGTGTGGGGATGCCAGACGGGCTCGAGCGTGACGCGTCCGAGGATGCGCTCGCGGAGGGGCTGAACGATTTCGCCGTTTTCAATCAGGGCCGAGAGTTCAATACCGTCGGCGGTACCGCAGTCCTGCTCGGAGATGATGGAGTCCTGCGCGACGTCGACGAGACGACGGGTCATGTAACCCGAATTCGCCGTCTTGAGCGCGGTATCTGCAAGACCCTTACGGGCACCGTGGGTCGAGATGAAGTACTCGAGACCGGTGAGGCCTTCGCGGAAGTTCGCCATAATGGGCGTCTCGATGATCTCGCCCGAGGGCTTCGACATGAGGCCGCGCATACCGGAGAGCTGACGCATCTGCTGGGCCGAGCCACGAGCGCCCGAGTCGGCCATGATGTAGACCGAGTTGAAGGACTCCTGCTCCTCGCTCGTCCCGTCCGCCTTGGCGACCGTGACGAACTTGATCTCCTTCATCATCGCCGCGGCGATCTCTTCGGTGGCGCCCGACCAGACGTCGAGTACCTTGTTATACTTCTCGCCCGAGGTGAGCGCGCCCTGGCGCTGCTCGTCTTCGATGACCTTGACCTTGGTCTTGGCCTCGCCGACGATCTCCCACTTCCGCTTCGGGATGACCATGTCGTGGAGGGCGATGCTGATGCCGGCGCGCGTCGCAAAGGTGTAACCCAGCGTACGCATGCGGTCGGCGAAGATGACCGTCGCCTTCTCACCGGAGACGCGGTAGGCGTCGTCGATGAGCTGGGTGAGATCCTTCTTCTTCAGGGTCCGGTTGATGGAGTCGAAGGGCATCCCGGTGGGGAGGATCTCGCCGAAGAGGACGCGACCCGTAGTGGTAGCAACCCGCTTGCCGTCCATACGGACGGTGATCTTGGCCTGAAGGTCGATGTTCTGAGCATCGTAGGCCGCGATGACCTCGTTGCGATTGGCAAACAACCGCCCCTCGCCCAGCGCGCCGAGGCGCTCACGGGTCATCCAGTAGCAGCCGAGGACGATGTCCTGCGACGGGGAGATGATGGGCTTGCCGTTGGCGGGCGAGAGGATGTTGTTGGTCGAGAGCAGAAGCACCCGAGCCTCCATCTGCGCCTCGATGGAGAGCGGCAAATGGACGGCCATCTGGTCGCCGTCGAAGTCGGCGTTGAAGGCCGTGCAGACGAGCGGATGGACCTGAATTGCCTTGCCCTCGATGAGGATGGGCTCAAAGGACTGGATACCCAGACGGTGAAGTGTGGGCGCCCGGTTGAGCATCACGGGATGCTCTTTGATGACCTCTTCGAGGATGTCCCAGACCGCTGCCTCTTCGCGCTCGACCATGCGCTTGGCGCTCTTGATGGTGGAGACGAAGCCCTTCTGCTCCAGCTTGTGGTAGATAAAGGGCTTGAAGAGCTCGAGTGCCATCTTCTTGGGGAGACCGCACTGATGGAGGCGGAGCTCGGGGCCGACGACGATGACCGAACGGCCCGAGTAGTCGACGCGCTTGCCGAGCAGGTTCTGCCGGAAGCGGCCGTGCTTTCCACGGAGCATGTCGGAGAGCGACTTGAGCGGGCGCTTGTTGGGACCGGTGATGGTCTTGCCGCGACGGCCGTTGTCGAAGAGGGCATCGACCGCCTCTTGAAGCATGCGCTTCTCGTTGCGGATGATGATCTCCGGGGCGCTCAACTCAAGCAGCCGCTTGAGGCGGTTGTTGCGGTTGATGACGCGACGGTAGAGGTCGTTGAGATCGCTGGTCGCGAAGCGGCCGCCATCGAGCGGGACGAGCGGACGCAGATCGGGCGGCAGGACGGGGATGACCTCGAGGACCATCCACTCCGGCTTGTTGATGCTTATGCGGAAGGCCTCAACGACCTTGAGCCGCTTGGAGATCTTCTTGCGCTTGGCGTCGCTGTTGGCGAGGCGCATCTCGGCGCGGAGCTCTTCGCTGAGGCGCTCGATGTCGAGGATACGAACAAGCTCGCGGATCGCCTCGGCGCCCATCTGGGCGTCAAAGGAGTCCCAACCGAACTCCTCGCAGAGCGCGTGGTAGCGCTGCTCGGAGATGATTTCGCCGACCTGCAGCGGCGTGTCCTTGGGATCGATGACTGCGTAGGCGACGCAGTAGAGCACCTTCTCCAGATCCTTAAGCGGGATATCGAGCAGGTTACCGATGCGGCTCGGCAGGCTCTTGAGGAACCAGATGTGTGCAACCGGGGTGGCGAGGTCGATGTGACCGAGCCGCTCGCGACGGACCTTGCTCTGGATGACCTCAACGCCGCACTTCTCGCAGACGATGCCGCGGTGCTTCATGCGCTTGTACTTGCCGCAGATGCACTCATAGTCCTTCACGGGTCCGAAGATACGGGCGCAGAAGAGACCGTCGCGCTCAGGCTTGAAGGTACGGTAGTTGATGGTCTCCGGCTTCTTCACTTCGCCATGCGACCACTCCCGGATGCGCTCCGGAGAGGCCAGGCTGATCTGAATCGAACTGAAATTGAGGGGATCCTTCGGCTTCTCGAAAAAGCTGAAAATGTCCTTCACGGCTTCACCCTAGAAATGAGAATTCAAAGCGAAATGATGCGTTAGCGTTCGGGCGGCCCTTAGCCGGCTTCGTCGATGAGCTCGACATGGAAGCCGAGGCTCTGCAGTTCCTTCATGAGGACGTTGAACGACTCCGGCAGACCAGACTCGTGCTTGTTCTCACCCTTGACGATGGACTCATACATCCGGGTCCGGCCGGCGACGTCGTCGCTCTTGACCGTGAGGAACTCCTGGAGGGAGTAGGCTGCGCCGTAGGCTTCCATGGCCCAGACTTCCATCTCTCCCAGACGCTGACCGCCGAACTGGGCCTTACCACCGAGCGGCTGCTGGGTGACAAGGCTGTAGGGTCCGATGGAGCGGGCGTGGATTTTGTCGTCGACCAAGTGATGAAGCTTGAGCATGTACATGACGCCGACGGAGACACGCTGCGAGAAGGTCTCGCCGGTGCGGCCGTCTTGGAGCCAGCTCTTGCCATCGGGCTCGATGCCACAGATCTTGTAGAGGCGCTGGATGTCCGCCTCTGTCGCGCCGTCAAAGACCGGGCTGGCGATGTGAAGGCCATTGCGCATGGTCTCGGCGATGCCGGCGAGGCCCTCGTTGTCGAGCTCCTTCAGCATGTCGTCCATCTTCTGCTTCTCGAAGACGACAGAGATGAGCTCACGGAGCGTCTGATAGTCCTTGCGGTCGAGGCAATCTGAGATTCGGCGACCGATGCTCCATGCAGCCCAACCGAGGTGGAGCTCCAGGATCTGGCCGACATTCATACGGCTCGGGACGCCGAGCGGATTGAGGACGACGTCGACGGGGGTGCCGTCGGCAAGGAAGGGCAGGTCCTCTTCGGGAAGGATGCGCGAGACGACACCCTTGTTTCCGTGACGTCCAGCCATCTTGTCGCCGACCATGAGCTTCCGCTTCACGGCCACATAGACCTTGACGAGCTTGATGACGCCAGGCCCGAGTTCATCGCCCTTCTGGAGCTTCTGGATGCGCTCCTGGGTCTTGAGCCGGATGGCCTGGGTCTGCTCATCAAGGTAGGTCAGGATGATGTCACGACGGCGGTCGGCATCGGGGACCTCCGCGATGGAGATGCTCTTCCAGTAGCGGCGCGCGACGCCGTCGAGGACTTCACGGGTAAGCGTGGTGCCGCTCTTGATCAGGACCCGCTTCTTCTCGTCGATGAGATCTGAGGAGAGGGTGTTGCCCTCAACCAGTTCGCGAACGCGGCGGTAGGCAGCATCGCGGAGGATGTTGATCTCGTCGTTTTCGTCCTTGAGCAGCGCGCGCTCCTCGGTCTCGAGGATCTGCTTGGAGCGCTCGTCGAGGTCTGTGCCCTTGCGGCTGAAGACCTTGGCGCCGATGACGATTCCGCGGGTGCCGGGGGGCATACGCAGCGACGAGTCACGGACATCGCCGGCCTTCTCGCCGAAGATGGCGCGAAGGAGCTTCTCTTCGGGAGAGAGCTGGGTCTCGCCCTTGGGGGTAATCTTACCGACGAGAATGTCGCCAGCGTTGACCTCGGCGCCGATGCGGATGATGCCCGCGTCGTCAAGGCTGCCGAGGGCTTCGTCGCCGACATTCGGGATGTCGCGGGTGATCTCTTCCTTGCCGAGCTTGGTGTCGCGAGCGACACACTCGAACTCCTCGATGTGGATCGAGGTGTAGAGGTCCTGCTTCACCACGCGCTCGGAGATGAGGATGGAGTCTTCGTAGTTGTAGCCATTCCAGGGCATGAAGGCGACGAGGACGTTCTGGCCAAGCGCGAGCTCGCCGCGGTCGGTCGCTGCGCCGTCTGCGATAACGTCGCCCTTCTTCACCCGCTCGCCCTCGCGGACGATGGGCTTCTGGTTGAGGCAGGTGCTCTGGTTGGAGCGCTGGAACTTGATGAGCTTGTAGATGTCGGGGCGAGCCGCGATGTTCTCGTCCTCGGAGTCGGCCTTGACGACAATTCGGCCGGCATCGACGGTCTCGACGACGCCGTTGTGCCGGGCGACGATGGTGACGCCCGAGTCGCGCGCGACGGACAGCTCCATGCCGGTGCCAACAAGCGGCGAATTGGTGCGAACAAGCGGGACGGCCTGACGCTGCATGTTCGAGCCCATGAGTGCGCGATTGGCGTCGTCGTGCTCAAGGAAGGGGATCAACGCGGCAGCAACCGACACCAACTGGTTCGGCGAGACATCCATGAGGGTGATGTCGGAGGCCGGCAGGAAGGTGGGCTCACCGTGCGAACGGCAGGCGACCCGGTCGTCGTCGAGGAAGGAGCCATCGGCCTTGAGCTTGGTGGTAGCCTGGGCGATGTTGTTCTTCTCTTCGTCGAGCGCAGAGAACCACTCGACGGTCTCGCTGGGCGTGCCATTGGCAACCCGCCGGTAGGGCGACTCGATGAAGCCATATTCGTTGACGCGGGCGAAGGTCGCGAGCGAGGCAATCAGACCAATGTTGGGGCCTTCCGGCGTCTCAATCGGGCAGATGCGACCATAGTGGGTCGGATGGACGTCGCGGACTTCGAAGCCCGCGCGCTCGCGCGTCAGACCGCCAGGCCCAAGGGCCGAGAGGCGGCGCTTGTGGGTAACCTCCGAGAGGGGGTTGGTCTGGTCCATGAACTGCGAGAGCTGGCTGGCGCCGAAGTACTCTTTGACGACGGCCGTGACCGGCTTGGAGTTGATGAGGTCGTAGGGCATGAGGGTATCGAGCTCTTGGCTCTGGCCCATGCGCTCCTTAATGGCCCGCTCCATGCGGACGAGTCCGATGCGGTACTGGTTCTCGAGGAGCTCGCCGACAGCGCGCACGCGACGGTTACCAAGGTGATCGATGTCGTCGATCTTGCCGTTGGTCGCCTTGAGGTCGAGCAGATGGCGGACCGTCTCGATGATGTCGCGAGAGTGGAGGACGGTGAAGTCGAGCGAGTAGTCGAGGTTGAACTTGTGGTTCAACTTGAGACGGCCAACGCGGCTGAGGTCGTAGCGCTCGGACTTGTAGAAGAGGTTCTCGAAGAGGGTCTCCGAGGTCTCGGGGGTGGCCGGGTCGCCCGGGCGCAGCCGCTGGAAGATCTCGATGCGGGCCTCTTCGGGGCTGGAGACCTTATCGATGGCGAGCGTGTCGCGAAGGAAGGAGCCAACCTTGATGCCGTCGATG
Organism: Bradymonadia bacterium; assembly: GCA_044236985.1. Lineage (GTDB taxonomy): Bacteria > Myxococcota_A > Bradymonadia > REDH01 > REDH01 > CAIWGR01. The sequence continues at coordinate 9,922 of JBIIFW010000443.1, forward strand.
AAGAGAACGCGGATCTGGGTGCAGCCACGGGCGCGAAGGATGGCAAGCTTGCTCGCCGTGAGCTGCTCGTTGCACTCGAGGATGATTTCGCCCGTCTCCTCGTCGTAGACGTCTTCGGCGGAGTACTTGGCGTAGAGTTCGTCGTCTCCGATGGCCATCCGCTCGAGACCGAGCTTCTTCATCTGACGAAGCTTGGCCTTGGTGATCTTCTTCTTGGAACGGATCAGGAAGGTGCCGGGTTCTTCTGGGTTCTCGATGTCAACCGAGGCGACGGTGTCGGTGTGCAGATCGATATCGATGACCTTCTCTGCGCGGCCGTCAAAGTAGATCTGCTCTGTACGGTAGAAGAGACCAAGGATCTCTTCTGCCGACAGGCCAGCACGGTCCGCCTCGGGGTCCTTGCGATCCGGATTGGGGGGCGTCTTGTAGAGTGCGCGCAGGAGTACCGTGGCCGGGAGCTTCCGGCGACGGTCGATGCGAACATGCAGGATGTCCTTGGCATCGAACTCGAAGTCGATCCAGGAGCCCCGGTAGGGGATGATCCGCGCCGAGTAGAGCAGCTTGCCGGAAGAGTGCTGCTTGCCGCGATCGTGGTCGAAGAAGGCGCCGGGCGAGCGGTGAAGCTGGCTGACGATAACGCGCTCGGTACCATTGATGATGAAGGTACCGTTGTTGGTCATCAGCGGGATTTCACCGAAGTAGACCTCCTGCTCCTTGACGTCGCGGATGGAGCGGACGCCGGTGTCCTGGTTGAGATCCCAGACGACAAGCCGGATGCTCACCTTGACGGGCGCAGCGTAGTTCATGCCGCGCGCGATGCACTCATCAACATCATACTTGGGCTTCTCGAGGCGATACTCGACGAATTCAAGCGAGCAGTTCTCGTTGTAGTCCTTGATGGGGAAGACGGACTTGAAGACAGCCTGAAGGCCGATCTCTTCGCGCTTCGCCTTGGGATCGGCCTGCAGAAACTGCTCGTAGGAGCGCTTCTGGATGTCGATAAGGTTGGGAATCTCCACCTGCCTGTCGAGGCGTGCGAAGGCTTTGCGGATCCGGAAGTTGGTCTGAACGACAGAGGACATCCAGTTCACCTAGGAGACAGGGGGTTGAACCCGTTGATAAAGTGCAAACAAATGCCCCGCTCCATCGCCAGAGTCCGGCGACGGTACGAGGTTGCGTGGGCTCCACGCGAACGAACGGAGGGAGGGGGAAATTCCCTTTCCGATGATTGACAGAGTCAGTCGGATTCGAACAGCGGGGGTCACGGGGAGCGATCTGAAAGTGGAACTCTCAGAACATAGCGGAGCGGCGGTGTAGAAGAGGACGGCGCGTTCGTCAAGGGGAGCAAAGTGCCGGCGGAGACTCAAAAACGGAAAACGCGCAGACGGGCTGCGCGCGATCCTAGCCCGGAAGGCAGAGATTACTTGAGAGCGACCTTCGCGCCGGCTTCCTCGAGCTTCTTCTTGAGGGCGGTGGCCTCATCCTTGGAGATGCCCTCCTTGATGGGCTTCGGCGCGGCCTCGACGAGGTCCTTGGCCTCCTTGAGGCCGAGAGCGGTGATCTCACGAACGACCTTGATGACGCCGATCTTGTTATCGCCAGCGGCCTCGAGGACGACGGTGAACTCGGTCTGCTCGACGGCGGCAGCGGCAGCCGGGGCAGCAGCAGCGGGGGCAGCGGCGACGGCGGCAGCAGCCGACACGCCCCACTTCTCCTCGAGCTCCTTCACGAGGCCAGCGAGTTCCATGACATTGAGGTTAGAGAGGTATTCGACGACAGATTCGCGGGTTGCCATGGGATGGTTCCATTGGTTGTGCCGTCACGACGACGGCGAGAGTTGAAAAGACGAAGGGAAGACGAACTAGGCAGCCTCTTCGAGGCTTGCCTTGCGCGCGGTAAGAACGGTTAGGAACGAGGTCGGCGCAGCCGCGAGGGTGCGGACGGCCTTGGTCGGTACCGCCATGAGGAGGCCGAGGAAGGAGCCGCGAAGCTGGTCGCGGCTCGGCATCTTGGAGAGGGCCTCGACGCCGGCGGTGTCGAGGAGCTGACCAGCAAAGTAACCGCCATGAACGCCGAGCTTGTCCTTTTCCTTCTTGAAGGAGAGGACAACTTTGGCAGCCGCGACGGGGTCGGTGGGGTGATAGGCAAGGGCCATGGGGCCCTTGAGGCTATCGCCGAAGATCTTTGCATCGCTGTCGGCGAGCGCCAAACGGGCGAGCGTGTTCTTGACGACTTCGAGGTTCGCGCCCTGGGCCCGGAGGCGGCGGCGGAACTCGTTGACGTCGTTGACGCTGATACCGGTGATGGAGGTCGCGACGATCGCGGACGCGCCAGCAAGTTCGGCCTTGAGGGCCTCGACGGACTCGGCTTTCTGTGTGCGGTTCATGATGATTCCCGATGGAGGGTAGAGAGAAAAACAAAGCCCCGTTCAAAAGAGGCGAACGGGGCTGCGCATTGCTGCGAGCGTTCCATTCGATCTCCGCCGGATATTAAGCCCGAAGGCACCGACTTCTCAGACCGCGGCGACGCGATGTGTGTAGCGCGACCCTCTTAGCGGCCCGCGCGCCTGAGATCAAGCGACTGTCGATCCGAGTTCGACGCGAACGCCGGGCCCCATGGTGCTGGAGACCGTGATCCGGCGCATGTAGGTGCCCTTGGCGGTTGCGGGCTTGAGCCGGTTGAGGGTGTCGATGAGCGCGGCGAAGTTATCGGCCAGCTGCTCGGCGGTGAAGGAGGCCTTGCCGAGGGGGGCATGGAGGATACCGGCCTTTTCGACACGGAACTCAACGCGACCGGCCTTCATGTCACGAACGGCCTGGGCGACGTCAAAGGTGACGGTGCCGACCTTCGGGTTGGGCATCAGGCCGCGAGGTCCGAGGACCCGGCCGAGGCGACCGACAACACCCATCATGTCCGGGGTGGCGATGGTAGCGTCGAAGTCCATGAAGCCTTCCTGGATGCGCTGCGCGAGTTCGTCGCCGCCGACGATGTCGGCTCCGGCCTCACGGGCCTCGCGCTCCTTCTCGCCCTTGGCGAAGACGGCGACGCGGATGGTCTTGCCGGTACCGTGCGGGAGAACGACGGCGCCACGGACCATCTGGTCAGCGTGGCGGGGGTCGACGCCGAGGTTAACGGCGACATCCACGGTCTCATTGAACTTGGTGGAGGCCGTCTGCTTGACGAGTTCGAATGCCGCGAGCACCGGGTAGGCGCGCAGGCGATCGACCTGCGTACGGGCTGCGTTGAGACGCTTGCTTTGAGTGCGCATGGGTCAGTTCTCCTAGTTACGAACGATGTCGACGCCCATGGAGCGCGCGGTACCCTCAATGGTACGCTTTGCAGCTTCGAGGGATTCGGTATTGAGGTCAGTGAGCTTCTGCTTGGCGATGGACTCCACCTGGGCGGCGGTGAGCTTGCCAACCTTGTCCCGGTTGGGGACAGCCGAACCCTTGGGCAGTCCCAGTTCCTTGC
>JBIIFW010000084.1:0-8977 GCA_044236985.1 Bradymonadia bacterium
CCGCACGGGCGCAGGCTCCACCGTCACCGAAACACTCGCCCGCAGATCAGAGCCGATGCCCTCAAAGTCGAGCGCGTCGTCCGCCTCGCTCCAGGCAGCCGATGACTCTGAATAGGATACCAGTGAAGCCACCGGCGGCGGCGCCGCAACCCGCGCCATCGCGAGCTTACGGGCCTCATACTCATCGACCGACATCCGCGAGACTGCCATCCGCCCGACCGACTGGGGCTGCTCGCCGGCCTCTGACTCCACCAGCGCCAGCGCTGCGGCATCGAGCGGACGGGTTACCACCTCGTGCGCCGAACGCGAGTGCGCGCGAAGGTCGTCGCGCATCTGCAAGGGCGCATCGCCCTCATTCCTCGAAACCACGGCCCGCTCTCGAGCCGGGCCGGCAGCGGCCTCCGACGCGAGCGACGCGAGCGCATCCTCGCCGGCCGCACCGACAGCCGCCAACAGCGAACCGATCTCAGCCATCGGATCTCCGCGCTCCGCCGCAGGCGCCGTGCTCTCCTGCACCCCCGCGAAGGCCGAAGTGTGAAGCTCTTTGCTCGCCTTATCGAGCCGCCGCAGCCGCAGCATCATCCCAAGCTGCTCGCCGCCCGGCGTGCGCCGGTAGGACTCGACGGCCCCCTCGCCGCGGAAGGCGCACATGCCTCCCGCCAGCTCGATCCGGAACAGCAACAGACTGCCTTCCGGCCGTTGCAGCCGCGTGGGCAGGTAGAGCGTCGTCCGCGTCACATGCTGTCGGTAACCACGCGCGAACTCTTCGAGACTGGAAAACTGGTCCAGTCTGACGGTAAGCGTCGCAGGGCGTGTCGCATCATTGGCGTTCGGCACAACTTCACAAGTTAGGGGCAGAGCCGTCATTCTCGGCGCGCCGACGTTACGGTTAGGGTGGAGTTCCTAGTAAGCCCAGCCGACTGCGACAAGGAAGGTCGCGAAGGAATCGGTCAATTCGGCCTTCCCCGATGCAGCAGTCTCGCCAATCTGAAAGGTTCCAGCATAGCGGTCATAACCGGCGGAGCCCCGTACCAGCCATTGAGGCGAGAGCCGATACTCCGCCTCGGCCTTTGCCGCCCAACTCCAGACGCTCTCGTCGCTGCCGAAGGCGGCAGCGGTGCTCCCCATCTCCACGCTCGGCCGCAGCAGAAGTTCGGCCTGCACACGCCACGGAGCTCCCTGCGGTGCAAACCCGAGCCCTGTCCCGAACTCCGGCGCCTCGTAGTAGGACGAGGTGTAGATGGGGTTCCCTCCGAGCGCGAACTCGACGGCCCGCCAACCGGCGACCGGCGTCACAGTGAGGCCCGAATCGGCCCGCCAGGGGTAGGACAGGGTCAACGCGGTCACGTCGTGGCGGGTCGGGATCTTCACCTCCGTCGCGCCGTCTGAACTCGCGAGCAGCGCGCTCGTCCGGACCCTGTGCTTGCCTGTCGACACGCCAAGTTGAAGCGGTGCCAGCGCAGAGCCGGGCCGGAACCAGGCAAAGGGCATGAGCTCCATCCGGAGGTTCAGCCCGGGGTAGAAGGGGGCGTCGTAGATCACCGGCTCCGACGACCCCGCAACCTCCAACTCCCTGCGCACCACCTCCGTCTCGACAAGGAGCCGCAGCCCGTCGATCTCCGACCCGCCCAGCTCCTGCCAAGAGCTCGGCACGGCAGGCGCAGCGGGCTCCTGCCGCCAGCCCTGCGCCGAGACCTCGGTCGCGCCCGTTGCCAAGCCCAGACAGGCCAGAGCCATCCCAACTGCAGTTCTAGAAATCAAAGTCATTTCCTGCTGGCGGCTGCCCGCCCGTTCGAACGCCTGAGCCGGACTCCCACGACGGGCCCGCATCTTCGATGCCCGAGACACGAAGCGCAAAATCGTCGCGGTTGGTCGCCTGCAACAGCGCCTCCTCATAGGTGATGAGCCCCTGCTGCAACAGCGACATCAGCGACTGGTCGAAGGTCTGCATCCCGTAGGTATCGTGGCCCTTCCCGATGGTCTCGTGCAGCTCGCGAAACTTCGTCTCGTCGAGGATCAACTCCCGAATCCGGGCGGTCGAGACCATCACCTCCACGGCAGCCACACGCCCCTTGCCGTCTTTGCGCGGTACGAGCCGCTGCGAGATGACTGCCTTGAGCATGCCCGCCAGCTGCATGCGGACCTGCCCGCGCATGTGGGGCGGGAAGGCCGTCACCAGCCGCGTGATGGTCTCGGCGGCATCGGAGGTGTGCAGCGTCGAGAGGACGAGGTGGCCCGTCTCCGCAGCTGTGAGCCCAATCTCGATGGTCTCGAGATCGCGCATCTCACCCATCAGGATGACGTCGGGATCCTGACGCAGCGCCGCCCGCAAGGCGGAGGCGAAGGAGAGGCAGTCTGTGCCGATTTCGCGCTGGGTGATGATGGAGCGCTTGTCCCGCATCAGAAACTCCACCGGGTCCTCTACGGTGACGATGTGGCCGTTCCTGTGCTGGTTGATGTGGTCGACGATGGCAGCGAGCGTGGTCGACTTTCCAGACCCTGTGGTGCCGGTCACAAGAACGAGCCCGCGGTGGTTCTCAGCGATCTTCTTCACCACGGGCGGCAGCAGCAACGCTTCGATGGACTGGATCTTGAACGGGATGACCCGCAGCACCATGCCGACCGTGTTCCGCTGCATGAAGGCGTTGACCCGAAAGCGGCCGACTCCGCTCACGCCGTAGGCGAAGTCGCAGTCGAGCCGCTCTCGGAGCACCTGCTGCAGGTGGCTCGGCACGATCTCAGCCAGTATCCGGTTGAGCTCATCGACCGAGAGCCGCTCTGCATCCTTGAGCGGAAGCAGCGCTCCGTTGACGCGGAACATCGGAGGCAGTCCGACGCGGAGGTGGATATCGCTCGCCCCCCCTTTGACCGCCACTGCCAACACGCTGTTCAGGTCCATCGTCTGCCTCGTTGCCCTGCGCCTCTGCCTAGGCCTACCACGGCAGCCGCGCCTGCAACAATCGCGCAGTTCCCCTTCGGACGATTTCGCCCGAAGGGGAACCGAAAACTACGATGCCGGCTTCGCCTCGTTCAGCAGCCCGAAGTGGGTGCGAACCAGCGTCTCGACCGTGTCGCAGATCACCTTGTTCTCCAGCAGCGTCGCCTTGGCGTTCTCGCGACCCTGGCCCAGACGCTCGCCCTTGAACGAATACCAGGAGCCGGACTTCTCGATGATGCCCAGGTCGGTCGCGAGGTCGACCAGGTCGCCCTCCTTCGAGATGCCCTTGCCGTAGATGATGTCGAACTCGGCCTCTTTGAAGGGCGGAGCCACCTTGTTCTTCACAACCTTCACCCGCGTCCGGTTGCCGATCACATTGTCGCCATCCTTAAGCGCGCCGATGCGGCGGATGTCGAGACGGACCGATGCGTAGAACTTCAGCGCGTTGCCGCCCGTCGTCGTCTCCGGGCTGCCGAACATCACGCCAATCTTCATGCGGATCTGGTTGATGAAGACCAGAATCGTGTTCGAGCGCGAGAGCGTGCCCGTAATCTTACGCAGCGCCTGGCTCATCAGACGCGCCTGAAGACCAACGTGCGAGTCGCCCATCTCGCCCTCGATCTCGGCCTTCGGCGTCAGCGCCGCCACCGAGTCGATGATGATCATGTCGACCGCGCCCGACTTCACCAGCATGTCGGCGATCTCCAGGGCCTGCTCGCCCGTGTCCGGCTGGCTGATCAGAAGATCCTCCACCTTCACGCCCAACGAACGCGCGTAGTTCACATCGAGCGCGTGCTCCGCGTCAATGAAGGCTGCGATGCCGCCCGTCCGCTGGATCTCCGCAATCGCATGCAGCGTCAGCGTCGTCTTACCCGACGACTCGGGACCGTAGATCTCCACCACGCGACCGCGCGGGTAACCGCCCACGCCCAGCGCAACGTCGATGCTGATCGAGCCCGTCGAGATCGTCTCGATCGCGCGGAGCGTCGAGTCCTCGCCGCCAAGGCGCATGATCGCACCCTTGCCGAACTGCTTCTCAACGCCCTTCAACACCAAGTCCAAAGCCTTCTTCTTTTCGCCTGCGTTCATCGTTGTCTCTCCTCAAAGTTACGGAACACCCGTTCAGTATCACGCGAACAGGCAGGGTGCAAGCCTTTCGCAATGAGACTTATCGGCGTTCGCGAGCGACTGTTGCGTCAGCTCTGCAAAAAATATCGCTTCGACACGCGCCACTTCGGGCCACCCGCCGTCTCCGTCCAGCGGACCACCGCCAGGTCGCCTACTACGGAGCTCCCGAGGTCGGCCGCGGTCGAAGGCAATAGCCCACGCAATTCGTGGTGCTCCGCGTCGGCCAGCGTGCCCAGCAGCACCACCGCGCCGCCGCCGGCATCCTCCACGCCCGTCAGGCAGAGCTCAGGGCCAAGTGCCTCGGTCAGACGGAACCGCACCTGCGTCAGCTGCTCCTCGCCCTCGTTCACCCGCGCAACGAGCGCCCGCGCCTCCTCCTGGCTCGGGTGCCACGATGGCGCCGCCAGCCGGTAGGTGAACCGCCGCGTGGCCGACGCGATCTCCGACAGCGCAACGTCGATGCGCTCCATCTCCCCTTCGGCCCCAAGCCGTCCTGCCGCCAGAATCAGCCGCACCCGGTCTGTCGGAACCGCCGCGAACCCGATGCCCATGTGGCGCATCGGCTCACCGAGCTGCTCCACGCTCAGCGCGGCACGCTCCGCTACAGGGATGGCCAGATCTACGACGATGCTCCAATGCATGTTCAACTCCCGCTGCGGCTGTCAGCCGAGCCCTATCTGAATGTGCCGCTCCGATAGCACCGAAGCGATGCGACACCACCAAAATGTTCGAGCTCCTCCGGCCGCCCCGCCAGAAGCCGCTCCACCAGCCTCAACGCGGCCACGGTCGACGTCTCCCTGATCTGGCGGCGCGAGCGCGACCGTCCCAGCGACAGCTTCATCACCCAACCCGACGCCGCGGAGGAGACGGCCACATAGACCGTGCCGACGGGCTTCGCATCGCTACCACCTCCTGGCCCGGCGACGCCCGTAACCGCCACCGCAACCTCCGCACCGAGTCTGGCACGCGCCCCCTCCGCCATCGCGCTCGCCACCGAAGAGCTCACCGCCCCCTCTGCCTCGATGAGCGCAGCAGCCACGCCAAGGAGCTCCGACTTGGAGCGGTTGGAGTAGGTCACCACGCCGCAGGCAAAGGCGTCGCTGCTGCCGGCAATCTCGGTCAGCTCCTTGGCGATGCCGCCCCCGGTGCAGCTCTCTGCCGTCGCAATCCGCAGCTGCTGAGCGCGCAGCGCCGCGAGGACGGCTGCGGCCGCCGAGAGTGCTCCACCCGCTTCGTCGACGGGGAGAAGCCACGGGGCCAGCGGCGCAAGGGCGGCGGCGGCATAGGCGGTCAGCGCATCGTCGTCGGCCGCGGCTGCCGAGAGTTCCACCTCAACATAAGGGTGGCTCGCGCACCAGGTCACATGGATGCCGTCAGGGCAGGGCACAGCCTCCATGCGGCGGGCCAGGTCGCTCTCGCCGATGCCGGCGGTGCGGCGGGTGATGAAGCGGCGCGGCGCGGAAGCGGGCAGCAGCTCGGGGAGCTCGAGCTTTGCCACCGTCTCGAACTCATGTGGAACCCCCGGGAGCACGAGGAGAGGGACTCCTTCGAAGGTCGCGACAAAGCAGTCGGCGGTACCGACCGGGTTGGGCACCACCCGGGCCGAGGCGGGGAAGAGGGTCTGCCGGAGGTTGTTGTCGGGCATCGGCCTGCCGAATCGGGCGAATTTTGCGCGGAGCCGCTCCTCGGATCCGGCGTCGGCTCTCAGTTCGTCGCCGAGCAGGTCGGCGACGGCATCGCGGGTGATGTCGTCGAGCGTGGGGCCCAGACCGCCACTGACGACGACGAGCGCAGCGCCTTTGGCTGAGCGGCGCAGCACATCAACGATGTTGGCCCGGTCGTCGGCCACCAGCGTAACGCTCACGAGCCTGTGGCCGGCCCGCCTGAGCCAACCGCCCAGCCAGAACCCGTTGCCTTCGCGCGTCCGCCCGTCGAGGAGCTCGTCCCCGATGCAGACCATGTTGACCGTCGCCATTGCTGCCTCCTGCTGAGAGTTGCGTGCATCTTGGCGACGGCAGCCTCCGGCGTCCACCTCCCTCTGTACCTCTCGGGTCTCTGGTTGGCACCCGCCTCGATGGGCCGAGTTCCCTTGACCCGCGGCCGGTGTGCGGCTACCTGAGCGCCCGTTTCACTGGACCCTCGACTCACCATGGGCGGGTCAGGGTTGTTTCTCAAGGAGTCCCCCATGGCATTGGACAAGGCCGGCAAGGCCGAAATTATCGCGCGCATTCAGGCAAAGTTTAACCTCACCGACACCGACACCGGTTCGAGCGAGGTTCAGATTGCCATCCTCACGAACCGCATCGAGTACCTCACCGAGCACTTCAAGGTGCACAAGCATGACCACCACAGCCGTCGTGGTCTGCTCATGTTGGTCGGCCAGCGGCGCCGACTCCTCGACTATCTCAAGCGCTGCGACATCAATCGCTATCGCCAGCTCATTCTAGAGCTCGGGCTGCGTAAGTAGCCACGAACGAAGCCCTCCCGCCCCGCGCGGGAGGGCTTCTCTTCTTTTGACTCCCGCGATCGGCTGGAGCAGAAGAGTCCCGCAACCGTTCTTTCTCAATCCAGCTTCACCCCACGGGATCTTGGCGTAGCCGCCGGGTAGCCTGATCTGGAGTGCAGGGGCCGCTGTCCCTGTCCTGCAGTTCATGCTTCGCGAGCAACGCACATGCAACCATGTGCGGCCCCTGAAGGCGGCCCGGGTGAACGCTCAACCCAAGGAGCCTTCATGTGTGCAATGATTCGTAAGTCTGCCCCTCTCGGAGCTCACACCGTCACGATCGAGACGGGTCGCATGGCCAAACAGGCCGGCGGCTCCGTCATCGTCAGCACGGGTGATACCTCCATTCTCGTCACCGCCTGCGTCGGTCCCCACAAGGAGACCGCCGGCTTCTTCCCGCTCAGCGTGGAGTACATCGAGAAGTTCTACGCCAGCGGTCGCATCCCCGGTGGATTCAAGCGTCGTGAGGGTCAGCTCTCCGAGGCCGAAATCCTCACCTGCCGCCTCTCCGACCGTCCCCTCCGCCCCCTCTTCCCCGATGGCTTCAAGGGCGAAGTGCAGGTCATCGCGCAGGTCATCTCCCACGACGGTGAGAACGACGCCGATGTCCTCTCCATCACCGGCGCCTCTGCCGCGCTGATGCTGAGCAACGCCCCCTTCTCGGGCCCCATCGCCGCCGTCCGCGTCGGCCGCATCGAGGGCAAGTTTGTTGCCAACCCCACCTGGTCGCAGCGTCCGCTCTGTGACATCGACGTCGTCATCGCCTGCACCAAGGACGCCATCGTCATGGTCGAAGGCGAGGCCGACGAGGCGAGCGAAGACGACATGCTCGATGCGCTGAACTTCGGCTTCGAGGCCGTTCAGCCCCTCATCAAGCTCCAGATCAAGCTCGCCAAAGAGGCCGGCAAGGAGAAGATGACCTTCGTCTCGCCCAAGCTTGACGCAGCCCTCCTCAAGGCCGTCGCCAAGTTCATCGGCACCAAGCTCTCCAAGGCCATGGCCATCTCGGATAAGCTCAGCCGCTACGGCGCGATCCACGAGATCCGCGCTGAGCTCGGCGCCAAGTTCACCGAGACCCATCCGGGCCGCGAGCGCGAGGTGGGAGCCTGCTTCGAGGAGCTCGAGAGCAACACCCTTCGCGATGTTGTCATCAAGCAGCGCAAGCGCATCGACGGCCGCGGCCCCCGCGACGTCCGTCCCATCACGGTCGAGGTTGGCGTCCTTCCCCGCCCCCACGGCTCGTCGCTCTTCACCCGCGGCGAGACCCAGACCCTGGTCACCGTCACGCTCGGAACCGATCGCGACGCCAAGCTCAACGAAGACCTGCATGGCAAGCGCGACGAGCACTTCATGCTCCACTACAACTTCCCCCCCTTCTCGGTGGGTGAGGTCAAGCGCATGGGTTCGCCCGGCCGTCGCGAAGTGGGCCACGGCTTCCTCGCCCGCCGCTCGGTCGAGAAGGTCGTCCCCTCGCACGACAAGTTCCCCTACACCATCCGCGTCGTCTCCGAGGTCCTTGAGTCGAACGGCTCCTCCTCGATGGCCTCCGTCTGTGGTGGCTCGCTCGCCCTCATGCATGCCGGCGTCCCCATCAAGGCGGCCGTCGCAGGCATCGCGATGGGTCTCATCAAAGAGGGCGACGACTACGTCATCCTCTCCGACATCCTCGGTGATGAAGACCACCTCGGCGACATGGACTTCAAGGTGGCTGGCACCGAGCGTGGCATCACCGGCCTCCAGATGGACATCAAGATCAACGGCATCAGCCGTAGCGTCATGAGCGAGGCCATGCTGCAGGCCCGCGAGGGTCGTCTCCACATCCTCGGCAAGATGAACGCCGTGCTCTCGTCGCCCAACGACGAGCTGTCGCCCTACGCGCCCCGCATCACGACCATCAAGATTGCGGTCGACCGCATCCGCGACGTCATCGGTTCGGGCGGCAAGACCATCCGCGCCATCCAGGAGAAGGCCGGCGTCACCATCGAAGTGCAGGACAACGGCACGGTGAAGATTGCCTCGACCTCGGAGAAGGCGACGGCGGAGGCCATCGAGATCATCAAGGCGCTCACGGCTGAGGCTGTGGTCGGCGAGATCTACCTCGGCACGGTTGCCAAGGTTGCCGAGTTCGGTGCTTTCGTCACCATCCTCCCGGGCGTCGACGGCCTCTGCCACATCTCGGAGCTCTCGGACCAGCGGGTCGAGCGCACCGAGGACATCTGCCAGGAGGGCGATGAGATCGTCGTCAAGTGCATGGGCGTGGAGCGCAACGGCAAGATTCGCCTGTCGCGCAAGGAGGCCCTGGGCAAGACCCCGACGGTGGCCGTCACCAAGACCCTCGACAACTAATCCTCTTCGGAGGACTGTGGCGCCGCACCACCCGAGAGGGGGCGCGGTGCTTCCGCTTTTTG
>JBIIFW010000085.1:0-8933 GCA_044236985.1 Bradymonadia bacterium
GCCTCGTGGAACGCGGGCGAGGCCTGCTGCCGCCCCGCCTTCACCAACGGCATCGACGACGTAGGCTACATCGACGCGCTCGTGAAGGCGATTGGCGAGGTGAGCTGTGTGGACGAGCGGCGGGTCTATTCGACCGGCATGTCGAACGGTGGCTATCTTTCGCACCGCATCGCCTGCGAGCACCCCGAGCGGCTGGCGGCGATTGCGCCGGTGGTGGGGAGCCTGTCGCCGGAGCTGGCCTGCGTGACGGGGCGGGGTGTGCCGGTGCTGCAGATCTCGGGCAGCGAAGACGAGCTCGCCTCGCGGCAGGCGAGCGTCGACGCCTGGGTGCGCATCAACGGCTGCACGGCAGAGACGGCCGTGACCTACGAGGTCGGCGATGTTGTCTGCACCACGCACACGACCTGCCGCGACGGGGTCGAGGTGACCCATTGCGTGGTGAATGGCGGCGGTCACTGCCCCTTCACCGATGTTTCTCCACAGGCGACGCCAGGCTGCGATGCGCGCCCCGACATCGTCGCGCAAGAGATGATCTGGGCCTTCCTATCGCGCTGGAAACTGCCCTAACCGGCCCCGCTGCGGCGCAGGCCGTGAGCGGAGGTCTTGACGCATGAGGAAGATTTGCTAGACGGGCGATCCCGCGCGGCGTGAGCTTTGCGGGGGTTCTTCCGACATAGCTCAGTGGTAGAGCAGGCGACTGTTAATCGCCTGGTCGTAGGTTCAAGTCCTACTGTCGGAGCTGCTCAAACGCCTCAACCTCGGTTGAGGCGTTTGGCGTTTTGGGGGTTGTGCAGGCGAGGCTGCTTCATTGCAGGCCTAACCTCGCCTTCCCGGAATGCGTGTCAGCGTTTGATGCTACTCACGCGGAGGGCAAGATGACGATGCCGAGCCGTGCGGGGCGTGCAGGCGGGTTGCGAGTGCTGTTGCTCAGGGGGTTGAGCGGCAGCGAGGCTCCGCGACGAGTCTAAGCCGGCCGACGACGCGTTCGTCCTAAGCGACCGAGGCTCAGTACAACAAACTGAAGCCGCCCGCCGTCAACGCGGAGCGGATGTCCCCCTCGCCGAGCGTCAGCGTTACGGCCTCACCAGCGTCGAGGCGGCGGGCACTGCGGAAGTCGCTCTCCGCCAAGTCGGGCGACGCACCGCAGCGCGCATCGATCGCACCGGTCTGCTCCTCCAACCACGCGAAGAGGCACTCGTTCTGAACGTTCCCGCTCGTATCGCCCTGCGTCGCGCAGTCCCAGTTGCAGTAATCAAACGAGCCCTCGGCCGGCTCGGGGCAGGCTTCGGAGCACGCGGCGGCAGCGGCCTCTCCCGCGGCGATGCGCTCGGCGTTGGCCTCGATGCAGCCCAGCACCTCAGGAGTCGCCCAGCCCTCGCCCGCGAAGCGGTCACGGCAGAGCGAGTCATCGATGCCGCGCGCCCACGCCCCTAGATCGATCAGCGTGAAGTCGTTCAAGGCGTACGGGAGGCCATTGATATCGCGGAGCACCACGCCCTCGGACTCGGCGCCCTCAACGTAGCGGACGGCGTAGGGCGAGACGAGCGTGAAGCTGCTGAGCAGCGGCCCGGCCGAGGCGTCGCTGCCGGAGATGAAGTCGCTGAGCGTCGCGGTGGACGGTAGGGCCGCGAGCGTACCCTCGGGAGCAACGACCACAACGCCAAAGGCGACGCGGCTGGCGTCGACGGGACGCTCGGTCGCGCCCCCCTCAGACCACGAGTCCAGCGTCGCGCCGCGCATGGCGGGGCTCGGAGGTGCAATGAGGGAGACGTCGAAGGCCGCAGGGAGCGAGGCCCCGATCGCGTCGACCTGGGCCGCCTCCACGAGGACGGTCGTGTTGTCGTCTAGCAGGTTCAGCCAAAGGACGCCGACCTCGAGCGGTCCCTCCACGGACTTGCGCTCAGAGGTCACGAGCCCCGTCACCACGAGCAGCGGATCGGCGCCGCCGGACGGGGCCGTGTCGGGCTCCGTCGCATCGGGCTCCGTCGCACTGGGCTCCTCGGCCACCGGCACCTCTGTCGGCTCCGGCTCAACCGCTGCCGCTGCCTCTTCGGTCGCCGGAGCCTCGGGTGCCTCCGGGTTGCTGGTGGCAGCAGCGAGGTCGTCGGAGGCAGAAACGGCGTTCCCTTGCTCCGCTGCGCATCCCTGCGCGGTCAGGAGGAGGAGCAAGAGAGGGGCAGCGGAGTTGCGTAGGCGATGGGTGCTCATGGTTTCTACTCCGGAAGCCCCGGCTGAATTGCTGGGAGCGGTGTCAGACAAACTAATGCAGGCGCGGAGGGCTGGCAGGTGGCCGATTGTTCACCCCGTGTAAGTCCGCGCGAGTTTAGATGCAACCCAAGGGGAGGAGGTGCGCCTCGGGAGCCGAGGTCGGCTAGCTCACGTCGTGCTGCCCGACGCGCTTGTCATCGGGGTCCATGCCCCATCAGCGCCCGGCCCCCTTGTCCACCCCCCCCGCCTCTGAGCTCGCCGCTCTCCGCGCCTACCCGCCGAGCTGTACAGCCTTTCCCACCCAGGTGTCGGTCTCCGCTGTGGTGACCAGAAACTCCGCAACGTCGGCGCGAGCGATGGAGCCGGGGACCGGCGCAATCTCGGCCTGCGCGACAAATCGGCCGAGCGCCGGACCGTTCATAAGGCGGCCAGGCCGGGCGATGACCCACCCTAGGCCAGACGCCCGCGTGAGTGCCTCCTTCCGCTCGTGCTCCCGGGAGGGCAGCTTGAGGAGGCCGTCTTTCAGCACCGTCCGGACGAACCAGCCCAGCAGCGGGCGGCTGTCGCCCGTGCCAAGCGCGCTGACCACCACCAGCCGCGGCACGCTGTGACGCTTCATCGCATCGATTACGAGCGCGACCCCCGACGAGACGTAGGTCGGGTTCTCTTTGAACACTCCCGCCGACGCGTTGACGGTGATGATGACGGCGTCCTGGCCGGCCACCGCGGCATCGACGGCAGCGGCATCGTGAAAGCTCCCTGCGACCTTGGTGAGCAACGGGTGCTCCATGGCGAGCTTGTCTGCGCTTCGCGCAAAGGCGGTGACCCTGTGGCCGCGCGCCAAGGCTGCGGAGACGGTGAGAGCGCCGGTGCCCTGCGAGGCACCTACGACGAGCAGGCGGAGAGAGGGCATAGGGTGTCCGAGGAAGGCGGTGGACATGATGGCCCAGCGCAAGCTGGACAGTCCAAGTCTGCGGGTATCGAAGTGGGGCGTGGGTGTCGAGCGGTGCGGTAACCCGTTCCTCCGTGAGAGGTGTCAGACCTCCACAGAAGATCCGTTCCTCGCTGCGAGTTTGCCGTGACACAGCACACCTACCCAAGCAGTCGCCGCCGGTATCCTGGATGGCTGGGTCTCGCAGCCTGCACCGCTCTTGCTTGGCTCCTAACCGGTCTTTCTACGCCGGGCTCGGCGTGGGCCGAGACACCGCAGGGCCCGTGTGCCGCCCCCGCCTACCCCGAGCCCCCGAAGGTTGCCGGCCATGCCGGCCCCTTCCGCGAAACGCGCACCCTCAGCTTTGGTGGGGTGCAGGTGGAGGCCATCATCGACCGCCCCGCGAACGATGCGGCCGACGCACTCCTCCTCTTCCACGGAACTGTCGGCAATGACCGCGCCATCCTGCCGGCAGCCCGAGAGACGCTGGAACGCTTCTCCGCGCTGCTCGACCGCGACGACCTGCTGCTTGTGAGCGTGGCCTACCCCGAGGAGGGACTGCTGATGGGCGACAACGTCGCGCACGCAGAGGCTGCGCTCCTCTGGGTGCGACACGAGGCCCGCGAGGCGCTCGGAGTGAGCATCGGCCGCATCTTCCTGGCAGGCCACTCCCAGGGAGGATACATCGCGACGCGCCTCGGAACGCTCCATGCGGTGGATGGAATCGTGGCAAACGCGCCGGGGCCGCTCGATCTGCGTTACCGGTGTGCCCTCGAGGAGGAGGGTCGGCTCAAGCGGTCGGTCGCCTGCGGAAACCTCGCTGCGGCGTTCGGGTCAACGCGGGAGAATCCCGAGGCGTACGAGGCTCGTTCGCTGCTCGCCTACACCGACGGGCACCGCGCTGACCTGCTCTTCGTGCAGGGGCTCGATGATGCCCCGGTGCATCTTCGGTCGTGGCCCATCTTTCGCGCACGGATGGAAGCTTGCACAGACTGCCGCAGCCGCCGGTTTCTGGAACTGCCTGGTCAGCAGCACGCCGCGCTCTTCGGGAGTCCGGAGGCCCGCGCGGCGTTTCAAGCGTTTCTCCGGCTGCCATCAACCCAGCTCCCCGCTCGGTGAGGGAACGCGTAAGCCGCCGTGCGAGCCACATGCTGGCGGTTCGGCCGCCGAGACTTGCCGGACCAGCCGCCTTTCGAGGGCAATCGGCAGGCGCACGAACCTTTGACGGCCCCTCCTGCATTCTGAAGGTGTGGGCCCCTCGATTGGCTCGCACGACCCGAGGCCCTCGCCGTGCTGCATCATGATGTTCTACCCTTTCCTGTCCGGGCATCGCGCCTGACCCTGAGTTTGTGGCCCGCAGGCGACCGCTCCGGGATGCAAGCCGGTTGACCATGCGCGCCGACCGCTGATAGCCGCTCCATGTGGGGTCGCTGCCTGAACGGACTGGCCGGCCACCTGACCGCGGGACGGGAAGAGGCGCCTCGATGCAAGAACGAAGGATGTCCATCGAGGATGCTGCGGCATTTCTCGGTGTTCCCAGCGGCCGCATCGCCGGCTGGTGCCCCGGCGCAGCCGCCCACGACTGGACGATCGACCTCCGCGACCTCAGCGACCTCTCGGGGCGCGACACCCTCGACGTCGCCTACGGCGTCGCGGACTTCGAGAACACCTGCCGGCCCGATGCCCCCACCTGCGCCGGCTGCACGCTCGGCAACGACTGCGCGTGGAACGACTCCAACCACACCGAGCCCAACTTCCAGGTCAGCGCCCTGCTGATCGCCTACCAGTGACCGCCATGTCCACGCTCCCCGTCGCCTCGATCCACGATGTCCCGCAGACCAGCGCCATCCACAGCGGACAGCGCTTCGCCTGCACCATGCACGACCTCGGCCGCCGGCTCGGCGCCCACCACCTCGGCGCCAACGTCACCGTCATTGCGCCCGGCAAGGCCGCCTTCCCCTTTCACCACCACCGCGTCAACGAGGAGCTCTGCCTCGTGATCGCCGGTGAGGGCGACGTTCGGTTCGGCGACCAGACCCACCGGGTGCGCGAGGGAGACCTCTTCATCTTTCCACCCGGCGGGCCCGAGGTCGCGCACCAGGTCAGCAACCCCAGCGCCGACACCCCGCTGAGGCTGCTGTGCCTGAGCACCCTCTTCAGCCCCGAGGTCGTCGGCTACCCCGACTCCGGCAAGTTCGGCGTCAGGCTCGACGTCCGCGCTCCCGACGGCGAGCGCACCACCGTCTTTCGCCACCTCGGCCGGCCGGCGCAGATGCTCGACTACTGGGATGGCGAGCCGACCGAGTGAACCGCGACCCGGCCGGCCACCGGGAGAGGTTGCCAGCGGCACACACAGGACACACCATAGCGTGTCGTGGCAATCCCACGCTCGCAGCTCGACAGGCAGTCCCATGCAGTCCGATCACGCCCTCGACCACGCCGCGCAACACCTCGACGACGCCCTCGAGGCCCTGACCTTCGAGCGCTTCGACTGGGCGCTCGACGAGCTCAGGCTCGCCACGGGCTGGCTGATCGCGCCGGCCCCCGACGGCGCGCCGCCCGCAGTGCGCGGGGAGCCCCACCACCCCGGGACGCTTCTCGCGCGTGCCCGCGTCACCGGCGCCGCCCAGCGGGTCGTTGAGCATGTGGCGCGGATAGAGGCGGAGCTCGAGGTACCGAACCCCTCGCCGGCCCGTGTCGAGGCGCTGGTCTTCGAGGCGGTGCGCTGGCTCGACGAGGTCGCCGTCGCCGCCGGCCACGCGGAGCCGAGCGTCGGGCGCTCCTCGACCGCCTTCTCGGAGCGCTCGCCCGTGTCGCGCTCGACGAACAACTCATACCCCTCGCCGAAGAGGCTGCGCGAGCACTGCACATTCCCGACCCGGAACTCTCCGCAGCCGTCGCGAAGGCCCGCATGCAACAGGCAGAGGCCGCAGAACTCGCTGCCCGAGCTGAGCGTGACCTTCAGGAGCGGGACGCCCGTCCGAGCATCCGTGGTATGCTTTGGATGGCCGGTTTTATGCTCCTGAATGCGGTGATGCTGGTCTCGGCGATCTCGATGAGCAGCGAACCCCTTATGCGCGATGTTGTTCTGACCGATCTGGCTTCGCTTGCGGTGCTCGCGGTCGCGGCCTTCGTCTTTCGAACATCGCTCCTTGCCAATCACCGCGGCCGAATCACCACCGCCGCCATCTGGTTTGTGCTGCTCGCGATGTGCCTGTGCGATGGACTCGGAGCCTTCGCCGGACTGAGCGCCCGAGCGACCGCCCCCTTCTCGCTCCTGTCGGCCGCAACGGGATTTGCGGCGCTCGCCGTGCTGCTTGAGATGCGCAGGGGGCCACGCATCGTTCTCGCCGGCTGCAGTGCGCTGCTCTGTGCAGAGGCATTCTGGAGCGCCGCTCTGCCGGACCTTGCAACCCGCCTGATGGCGCTATCGGTCGTGCAGACGGCGCTCACAGGCGGCTACGTCATCTATGACATGACCCGCGAGTCGAGAGACGGCCGAGGCAACGCATCGGGCCAGCTCGGACCGACCCGCTGAACCGAAAACGCCCCCGGCCCGAGCCGGCAACCGAGGCCCTCGCCGTGCTGCATCAACCTGTTCTGCCCTTCCCTGTCCGGGCATCGCGCCTGATGCGCTTGCCCTCAGTCGCCCTGCTCACGGGCCTCGCAGTCGCAGGCTGTGAGCCGACCCGCACGGTTCGCTCTGAGAGCCCGGCAGCCCCGAAAGCAGCGCTGCCGTCCGAAACAGCGGAGCCCGCCTGTGCGCCCGGCGCTGCAGCGACCTCGCCCGACAGCTGCCTCGGTAGCGCAGGCGAACCGCAGCGCTCCGGCAGTCCGAATGTGCTCGGCACGCCGCTCCAGCCCTGCCCTTCTGCCCATCAGACCGGCTTCTACCGCGATGGTTTCTGCAATACGGGGGCCGACGATGCCGGCCTGCATGCGGTCTGCGCCCGCGTCACCGATGACTTCCTCAGCTTCTCGCGATCGCGCGGCAACGACCTCATCACGCCGCGCGGCGGCTTCCCCGGACTCAAGGTCGGCGACGGCTGGTGCCTCTGCGCGAGCCGTTGGCGCGAGGCCTTTGATGCAGGGGTGGCGCCACCTGTGGTGCTCGAGGCAACCCACGAAGCTGCGCTCCGGGTGGCCAGCCTGAAGCAGCTATCGAGCGCCCCGCAGCGAATTCCATCGCCACGGCGATCGTCGCTCCGGCCCTAGCGCGGGAGCAGCCCGTGCAGCAGCAGGTCTGCGATGCCGCTCGCGAGCCGCTCGCGCGACGCGGGGTCGTCCATGTCTACGCCGATGAAGGTGGCCATCGCGGGCTTCGCCGACGACAGCGTCGTGAGCGCGATGCCCATCACGGCCATGAAGGCGAGCTCGTCCACCTCGCGGAGCTGGCCCGCCGCGATGAGCATCCGAATCCCCGCAAGGTCCATCTCGCGCTCACCCTGCAGCGCGGTGGCAATCTCGCGCAGACGCTCCTCCGCCCCTGGGGACCTGTCGGTCAGAATCGCAGCCGAGAGTCCCGGACGGAGCACGGCTGCCTCGACGCGGGCCCGCACCGTCTCGGTCAGCACGCGACGGATGTCTTGCTCGGTCGACACGGGGGGCGAGGCCCGATGCGCCGGCAGGAGCACCTCCTCGACGATCGCGCTCCAGAGCTGCTGCTTCGTCGGGAAGTGATGCTGCACGGTGCCGTACGAGACACCTGCCTCGGCCGCGATGCCTCGAAAGGTGGTCCGCGCAAAGCCGTGCAAGCCAATCTGTCGGGCCGCGACCGCCAGCAGCGATGCGCGGCTCGTTGCCGGTCCGCCCTCTGCAGGCGGGCGTCCGGCTCGGCGTCTTGGGGGTCTTGTAGGAGCCATGCAGGGGATCGTAGCAGCGGCGGCGGTCTCTCTGCCACCTTTTATCTGTCAGTTGACATACTGACCGCGCCGTGCAAGCAGACGGCCTCCCTGTCGCGCTCGGCCGGGCATCTCCCAACAGGACCTCCTATGCCCGTCGCCAGCCTCGTTCGTAGTCTTCGCTTCGCTGTTCCTTTCGCCCTGCTCTCCTTCGTCGTCGCCGGTTGCAGCGATGAGGCCGAGAAGACCTCGAACATCGAGAACGATGGCTCCGGCGCCGCAGACACCTCGGGCTCTGCAGACACCTCGGGCTCCGGAGATGCCTCCGGTTCTGCAGACACCTCGGTGACGGGCGAGAGCATCCGCGGGAACCGCTACTGCGAGGTGCTCCTCGCCTTCTTTCAGGCCGGCGCCATCGAGGCACAGGTCTGGGGCACGCAGGGTATCAACGACTGCCCCGCAGCGGACTGGGCGACGGTCGACAGCGCGGCCATCCGAACCGAGACCCGCGCTACGGCCGTGGTTCTCAACGGCCCGCGCTACTGGGTTATCGACCGCGCCACCGGAGAGATACCCGAAGGGTCATCGCGCCTCTTCGGCACGCTCGAGATGCGACAGCTCGCCACCCTCTCGGTCCCGGTCGGCGCGGTCTCGTCGACGCCCTATGCCGAGCGCACCGTCAACCGAGACTCGGAGTTCGAGTTCCGGGCCGGCGCGGAGGTGTATGAGCTGCTCGCGCCCAACGGCGCCATCTACGTGATGCAGTCCTACGCGCAGATTGTCGACCCGACCTTGGAGGAGAGCGCCCTGGCCGGGCTTGGTGCCCGCCTCGAGCTGCCCACCGGCTGGACCTTCCGGACCCGCACGCTTGATGCACCGCTCGTGGTGACCACCCGTGGCGAAGCGACGGTGGTGCAGGACGAGCTGCAGAACACCTACTCCCGCTACGTCAC
>JBIIFW010000086.1:0-8927 GCA_044236985.1 Bradymonadia bacterium
TAGATGCTGATTTCTCTGCGAGGTTGCAATGATTCCGAATCCTCTCCGACATGCCGCGCTGGCCCTCCTCCTCTTCGCCGCCTGCAGCAGCGACAAGACCTCTCCGGACCCCACCGACACCGGCGCAGCGGAGGATATCTCCGGCTCCGGCTCCGCTGACACGGCCGTTGCCGACACCGATGGCTCCGCTGCAGACACCGACGGTTCGGCAGATGTCTCCGAACCCACCACCTGCCCCGATGGCCTCCCCCGTCGCGCCTGGCAGACCGCCGAGGCGGGCACCCTCCGCAACACCCTGGCAGGCGACCTCGACCTCCGCGAAGTCCCCGGCCGCCGCATGGTCCTGAGCCAGCTCTTCGACGGCTGCTCCAGCTTCATCTTCCTGCCCGACAACCTCGTCCGCTCCTCGCTGGACAACACGCTCCTCTGGTATGCCGACATCGGTGCGCTGGTAGCCAACTCCCCCGAGAATGTGCACTACGTCTTCGTCTCGGTCTCCACCTCCGACAACGGCGCGCGCGGAAACACCACCCGCATGACCTCCGCCGTCGAGACCGCGCTCGCCGCGCTTCCCACCGTGCAGAACAACGCCTGGTACGACCGCATCCATGTGCTCAGCACCCGTCGCGGAGCCACCGCTACCTGGCTCGACACCGTCATGGCTGCCGACGGCATCGGCTCTAACGGCTTTGCCATCGACCGCTTCCAGAAGCTCCGCGGCATGGGCTCCATCGCCGATGTGGAGCGCTACTCCGCCGCGCTCAACAGCGCCGGCGGCTGGCCCTACGAAGACAACATGGCCTACGCCGCCAACGAGGCCAAGCGCTTCAACTACGAGGCCGCGCTCCAGGCTCGCCTCGATGCCGAAGACGCGCTCGTCGTCCCCTTCTACAACGGCGAAATCCTCGCGCAGTTCGACGACAAGGAGATCGAACTGCCCTCCGCCGAGGTCATCGCCAGCTACGACACGCTCGAGGTCGATGTGACCTCGCTCTGCCCCGACCAGAACGGCCTCGAGTTCGGCAACTGCGGAGCATGGGACTACCTCGCCTACCTCTGGATCTACGACGCCAACGACCAGCGCGTGGAACTCGCCCGCTTCATTACCACCTACCACCGCGAAGGCCGCGCCATCGTCGACGTGACCCCCGCCATCGCCCACCTCCTGGCCGGCGGCCTCCGGAAGTTCCGTTGGGAGTTTGCCCCCGAGTGGAACACCCAGCCCACCTCCACCTACCTCTCGCTCCGCTTCTCCCGCCGCGGCAAGGGCTACCGCCCCGCCCGCGTCACCTCGCTCTTCGCCGGCGGCGCCTTCGGTCCCAACTACAACGACGGCCGCGAGCCTGTGCAGGTCGCCATCGGCGCCGACACCGTCCACACCGAACTCTACGCCATCATCAGCGGCCACGGCGCCGAGTTCGGACAGTGCGCTGAGTTCTGCGACCACCACCACCTCTTCGCCGTAAACAACACCATCTTCGAGCAGGGCTATCCCATGGTCGGCGACCAGCTCGGCTGCGCAAAGCAGATCGACAAGGGCGTTGTACCAAACCAGTGGGGCACCTGGTGGTATGGCCGCGGCGGTTGGTGCCCCGGCCAGCAGGTCGAGCCCTTCCGCAACGATGTCACCGCCATCGCTCCTGCGGGCGCCACCGCGACCATCCGCTACGACGCCTACCTCGGCGCCGACATCCCCAGCGCTGGAGCCGGGAACATCAACCTCACCAGCTACATCGTCGAGTATGTCGCGATGGGTTCAGGCCAGTAGCAGCCAAGCCGCCGGCCCCAGCCACCGCTCACGGCAGGCAGATCGAGCCGAACCGGAAGGTGTTGCAGATGGTGCCAGGCACGCTGGCGTCGCAGTCGGCATCGCTGTTGCAGCTCACCGTGCAGATGTTGGTGCCGCGCGCGGCACCCTGGAAGGACCAACAAAGTTCGGCCTCCGGCGTGCAGTCGCTGTCGGAGTCGCAGAGCCCGCCGAGCGGCGTCGCGCCGTCGCCGATGATGTTGGTGCAGGCGCCCGTGGCGTCGTCGCAGACGGGGCGGATGGGGTCGAGGTCGAGGCACTCGCGGCCTGCCGTCGTGCAACGGCTGTCGCTGAAGGAGAGCGACAGGTTGTAGGTCGTCAACGCATCACTCGTGCCGGGGAACTGGTTGACCCGGAGCAGGTAGCGCCCCGTCGCAAGGAAGGGGGCGTTGATGGTCTCGCTCCGCGAGGCCTCGCCGGCGCTCTCGCCAACCGCGACGCCCGCTTCGGTGAAGAGGAAGATGTCCAGATCGATGGTCGTCGGTGTGGTCGCCGAGAGCGTCAGTCCCTTGCCCTCCTCGGTCACCTCAATCACAAACCAGTCGTCGTTTGCGTCGCAGATCTGCAGGCCGGTGATTCCCGCGGTCGTGAGAAGCGCGGTGATGGCGCCAGGCGAGTCGTTGGGCTCGGAGGCATCGTCGTCGCGGCAGGCAGGCGCCTCGATGGTGGTGCAGAAACCGATGCCCTGGTTCTCCGTCCGACGGCAGACGCGGCCATCGCCACAGTCGGCATCCACATCGCAGCCTACGAAGCTGCAGGTCGCCGTCGGCACATCACAGGTGAAGTTGATCGGGCACTCGAAGTCGGTCGCGCAGCCCTGCACACACATGGTGCCGCCGAAGAAGTCGATGCAGTCGCCGCCCGTGAAGTCGGCGCAGTCCGTGGCATCGGCGCACTCCCGCGAGCAGCGGTTCGAGGCCAAGCCATCGCGGCCGAAGAAGCAGGTGAGGTCGCCCGCACAGTCATCGTTCGAGTCGCAGTTGGCGGCCGGTCCACCGGGTACGCCGGGGGCAAAGGCCTGACAGGTGCCGAAGACGCACTGGCTGCGGCCCGGCACGCTGATGCAGTCGCTGTCGCGCTCACAGGCGCCGGCCTCGAAACTCACGCTCAGGCTGTAGGGCTTGGCGAGCGAGGTCGTCGTCGAGGCGTCCTCCACCAGGATGAAGTACTGCCCCGGGATCAGGTAGGCGAGGGTGTCGGTTGCAGGCGACGCAGCAGCCGTAGAACCGAGGTCAGAGACCAGCGTGCCGGTGTTGTCGTAGACGCGGAACACAAGCAGCGCGTCTCCGCGGAAGGTCACCGAAATGGCCAGCGTCCCCGCCTCGGGAACCGCCACGGCAAAGTAGTCGGGCTCTGAGGCGCAGGTGTAGAGCTCCTCGAGCAGCGCGGCGCCATCCTCCAACGCCACCACCGCAGCGGTGGAGGCGGTGTCGTTCGGCTCCGAAAGGTCTTCGCCGCAGCTCCGCGGCGCAAGCGGCTCGCAGACACCCGACGAGAGCAGGCAGCCGGCCCCCTCCGGACACTGCGCGTCGCTCGTGCAGGCGCTTGCCACGTTCAGCGTGTAGCGCCCATCACCGGTCGGCTCTGCGGCCACAACCACATAGACCAGCTCATCCACGGCCGCCGTGTAGGATACCGTCGTGCCATTCGTTGCATCCGTCGCGATGCTGCCCACCGAAACGCCCGGCTCCGCTGCATGCTCCATGCGAATCGAGAGCCCAACCGCGGTCGCGCCAGCTTGGAACCTGGCCTGAATCGTCTGACCCGCCACAGCCGGCATCGCATACCAGTCCTCGGTGCCTGCGCAGGCAAAGAGGTCGCTGTTGTCGAACGCTAGGTCGGGGACGGCGTAGGCCGCCTCACGCGACTGATTCGGCGCGAAGCCATCCTCGCGCGCGCAGGTCGCCGGCCCGGTATCTGTCACATCGATGGTGATGGTCGAGTCGGGCCGCGTATCTACGGCGACGTCGCCGCTGCCGCTCTCCGTGCCCGTGTCGCCGACCTCCGCCGTGGTCGTGGAGGTCTCAGAGGTTCCACAGGCGGCGAGCAGGGGAAGGGCGAAAAGCGCGAACCGCGCGAGGTGCTTGGGCATCTTCATTCTTGCAGGTATCGGGCAGGCGGGCCCATACCCGCGCGCGTTAGGCGCAACCCTCTGCAACACTCCCCTCGCAATTGCAATCCTCACTCCCCGCTTCTCGCTCCGCCCTGCTCGGATGGTTCGACCTTCACCAGCGCGATCTCCCCTGGCGCCGCACCCGCGACCCCTACGCCATCTGGGTCTCCGAGGTCATGCTGCAGCAGACCCGCGTAGAGACCGTGCGCCGCTACTGGGACCGCTGGCTCGAGACCTTCCCCACCGTCGCCTCCCTCGCCGCCGCCTCCACCGAGGCCGTCCTCTCCCAGTGGCAGGGGCTCGGCTACTACCGCCGCGCCCGAAACCTCCAGGCCGGCGCCATCTTCATCGTTGAGCAGCTCGGCGGAGCCATCCCAACCACTGCGGAGGGCTGGAAGACGGTACCCGGCGTTGGCCCCTATACCGCCGGTGCGATCGCCTCGATTGCCTTCGGCGAGCCCGTACCTGCTGTCGATGGCAACGTCCTCCGCGTGCTCTCCCGCTGGCTCGCCCTCGAACTGCCGATCGATGGCAAACCCGGCCGCGCAGCCATCGATAGCCTCGCAGCCGACCTCGCCGCAGGACCACGCCCCGGCGCCTGGACCCAGGCCCTCATGGAGCTCGGCGCCACCCTCTGCACCCCCACCTCGCCCGCCTGTCTGCTCTGCCCGGTGTCGGCTGGCTGCGCCGCTGCGGCGATGGGTGAGCCCGCCCGCTTCCCGCTCAAGGCCAAGGCCAAGGCGCCACGCGAAGAGCACCGCTTCGCCCTCGCCCTCCTGCAGCCGGACACGGGCGCAGAATGGTGGGTCCAGCGCGACGAAAAGGGGCTCCTCGGAGGACTATGGGAGTTCCCGCTGCTCGCATCTCTCGATGAGGCCCAAGCGGCCGCCGAGCCGCTCAGCCACCACGGCGACCTCCTCCACATCTTCACCCACATCCGCCTCTCGGTCACCCTCTGCTCCGCGATAGAAGACCACGCCGAGCCTCCGATTCCCTTTGGCTACCAGACCGGCCGCTGGGTCCGGCCCGATGCGCGCGAGACCCTCCCCCAGAGCCGCCTCATGCGCAAACTCCGCGAAAGACTCCTGCTTCCAAGCATCTGACCATTCCTTGCGACACCGCCGCTCCCGCTGCTATCGAGCCAACCAGCGCAAACGCCACCTCGAGGATCTCCGTGACCCAGCCGACGCCCAGCCCCAAAAAGGTCTTCATCGAGACCTACGGCTGCCAGATGAACATCTCCGACACCGAACTCATCCTCGGCTCGCTCGCCACGGTCGGCTATCAGTCCACCAAGCGGCTCGACGAGGCAGATCTCATCCTCATGAACACCTGCGCCGTGCGCGAAAAGGCAGAGGAGCGGGTCTACGGTCGCGCCGCCCAGCTCCGGCGCTTCAAGAACGGCAACCCCGATCTCATCATCGGAATTACCGGCTGCATGGCGGAGCACCTCAAGGAGAAGATCCTCGACGAGGCACCCTATGTCGACCTCGTCGTCGGTCCCGATGCCTACCGCCGCCTCCCCGAGCTGGTCGGTCGCGCAGGGCAGGGCGACCCCATCCTCGATGTCCGACTCGACAAGGGCGAGACCTACGAGGGCATCTCGCCCACCCGCTCCGAAGGCGTCACCGGCTGGATCACCATCCAGCGCGGCTGCGACAAGTTCTGCACCTTCTGCATCGTCCCCTACACCCGCGGCCGCGAGCGCGGCACCTCGCCCCGCGAGGTGCTCCGTCAGGCCCACGAACTCGCCGAGATGGGCTTCAAGGAGCTCACCCTCCTCGGCCAGACCGTCAACTCCTACCGCTACGAAGAGGTCGACTTTGCAGACCTCCTCCGCACAGTCGCACAGGTCCCCGGCATCGAGCGCATCCGCTTCACCTCGCCCTATCCCATCGACTTCAGCGACAAGCTGATCGCCACCATCGCCGAGCTCCCCAACGTGCCCGATGCGGTTCACCTCCCGCTCCAGTCGGGCTCCGACCGCATCCTCACGGAGATGCGACGCGGCTACACGCTCGAAGAGTTCCGGGTGCTCGTCCACAAGCTGCGGACCGCCATGCCCGAGGTCTCCATCTCGACCGACATCATCGTCGGCTTCCCTGACGAGACCGAAGAGGACTTCCGCGCCACCTGCGCGGCCCTCGAGGAGTTCGCCTTCGATTCGGCCTTCATGTTCGCCTACTCCGAGCGCGAAGGCACCTACGCCAGCAAAAAGATCCCCGACACCATCTCCGAAGCGACCAAGAAGCAGCGTCTCATCGAGGTCATCGCCATGCAGGAGCGGATCAGCGGCGAGCGATTCGCCCGCCAGCGCGGACGCACCGTGGAGGTGCTCGTCGATGGCCCCTCCCGCCGCGCGCCGGACCAATACTTCGGACGCGCCCGCGACTTCAAGGCAACCCTCTTCTCCTCGCCGCACGAGCTCAAGCAGGGCACCATCGTGCAGGTCCTTGTCCACAACACCTCGAGCCACTCCCTCTTCGGAACGCTCGTGGTGGACGCGCCCGTCGAGACTCCCGCATGTCCGTAATCGTCCGGCTCGTTCGTCACGCCGAGAGCGAAGGCAACCGCGAGAAGAAGCTGGTTGGCTGGCTCGACCTCCCACTCTCGGAGCGCGGTCTGCGCCAGGCCGAGGCGCTGCGCGACGCGCTCGGCAACCTCAGGCCCGACAGCCTCTGGTCCTCCGACCTCACCCGGGCCGTGCACACGGCCCGCATCGCCTTCGGCGAGCCCGTGCAAGACGCTGCAATCCGCGAGATGGACTTCGGCGAGCTCGACGGCCTCACCTTTGACCGCATCCCGCCAGAGTACCTCACGCCGCTGCTGAAGTTTGGCGAGTTTCAGTCGCCGGGCGGTGAGTCGATGGCGGTCTTCCAGCAGCGCATCTTCGGCTTCTTCGACAGCCTGCCCGCAGGGGAGCATGTGGTGGTTGCCCACGGCGGCGTACTCCGCGTTGTGGGCGAGCTGCTCGGCATCAGCCGGTACGCGGGCAACACCGGGTGGCTGCGCTTCCGCTGGCATGAGCGCGAGCTGCTCGAGAGCTGGGATCCCGAACAGCACTCCTAGCGCGTCGAGCGGGGCAAAAACGAAAGAACCCGCTTCGCAGCGGGCCTTCGTCATCGACCGACAGAGCCGGTCAGCTGCACCGACCGGCAGAGCCGGCCGGCAGGGGCTTAGCCCTGGTTGATGCAGATGCTGATGCTGTAGGTGATGCACTCAGCGGCACCCTCGGCGTTGGCGCGGAGGATGAACGAGCCGCCCACGATGTCCGTCGGCAGGTAGTTGAGCTCAACGAGGCCCGGGGTGGTACCCGAAGCGACGCCAGCCTGAATGATGGTACCAGCCGAATCGAGGAGGTCGAAGGAGACACCCTCCGCGCCAGCCGTAAGGCTCGACACGAGCGAGGTGCCGGCGCCGGCGACGAAGGTGAAGTAGTCGGCGTTGCCGGACTGAGCGACAAGGCCCTCAAGGATGAGCGGGGCGGTCAGGCAGGAGGTGGGCTCGATGTTGCGGGCCGAGAGGAGGCTGTCGGTCTCGCCGGCGTCGTCGGTGCAGATGGCGCAGAGGCTGTTGCAGCCGTCGCCGTCGTTGACGTTGCCGTCGTCGCAGCTCTCGGAGGCGTCAAGCGCGCCGTCGCCGCAGGCCGGGCCAGTGCCCGAGCCGCTGCCCGAACCCGAGCCGCTGCCCGAACCCGAGCCGCTGCCCGAACCCGAGCCGCTGCCCGAACCGGAGGAGTCCGTGCCGGTGCAGGCGCGGAAGTCGTCGATGCAGTTGGCAGCCTGGCAGTCGCCACAGGCGCGCGAGTCGGGGTCGGCCGCGCAGGGTGCGAGGCAGTTCGTGATCGAGCAGACCACCACGCCAGCGTAGCAGCCGGCGCAGTCGGTGCTCAGGCCCGTCTCGGTCGCCACGCAGGCGCCAGCGCAGGCGCCCGGATCGGCATCGCCAAGACAGCCAAGGCCGCAGCCCTGAGCCGCGTCGGTGACAGCGGCGGAGCCGTCGCCCGCGAGGACGGCGCGGTCGGCGTCGTTGAGGCAGAGGTCGGTGGTCGGGCCAACCGTGGTGTCCTCGGTACCGGTGTCGGTGACGCCGGTGTCCTCGGTGCCGGTGTCAGTGACGGTGGTGTCCTCGGTGCCGGTGTCGGCCGTGCCCGTGTCCTCGGTACCCGAACCGCTGCCCGAACCGGTGTCCTCGGTGCTCGTGTCACCCGTGGTGGTCGTCTTGCTCTCCTCGTCGTCGCCGCAGGCTGCGAGCGCCGAAAGGAGGCCCAGTGCAAGAGAAAGACGAAGCGTCGTGCTGGTCATGGCTGCTACTCACTTTTCAAATGGAGGTTGCGACGACAGTGCGTCGAACGGGAAGAGAAAGATCTTCGACTACAGTGAACCAGATATAGGCCTCAAAAGCAAGAAATCTGGCCCTTGCGCGCCGCTCTACCAGCGCACAGTGTAACTCCCCTGGGCCAGCGGCGACCGCCCCACAATCGCCACATAGTAGGTCCCCGCCGACGAGATTCGGATATCGAGTGGCTGCGTAGTCGCACCCACTGAGCCCGAGATCGTCACACCATCCCAGCCATCGCGCAGGAGGTAGACCGCAAGGTCGGGCGTCGAAACCGTCGCGCTGGCGGTAAGTTGCGAGCCCTCAGAGAGCGCCCCGATCCGCATGAGGTCTACATCACCCGCGCAGAGCTGGCCAGCCTTCGGCGTCCCCTGACGGAGCGCTGTCGCGGTTGCGATGCTGCTGTCACCCGCACCGGTCTCGTCGTCTGTGCAGGCGGGAAGTGGAAGCCCGATGACCGCCAGCGCCGTCTTGTCTACCGCCCCCGAACTGGTGGTTGCCCGAAGCCCGAACAGCGCCGCCCCGCCGGCCGCCGGCTGGCGCATCCAGGCCTGCCGCAGCCAGGGCTTGCCCGATGCAGTCGTCATCACAAAGCCCGTCCCCCGAACCGCTCCGGGCCAGGCCTCCAGCGCCGCATCTTCCGACAGGCCCATGCCGCTTACCGCCCAG
>JBIIFW010000087.1:0-8884 GCA_044236985.1 Bradymonadia bacterium
AGAAGCGATAGCCCGCGCCGCAGGAGACAAGGCCGACCCAGAGACCGTAGCGGCCAGCCTCGCGTCGCTGGTTTTCGCGCGAAGGGGTAGTGCCGCTCACGGCCGCGACAGCGCTTCGACGGCGGCGGGCGTTCGCAGTCCAAGGCGCGCTAACCGTTGGTGTGCGATGCAGTGGCCGCGGAGCCTGCCCTCGCGCCACGACGCCCCGATCGCGGAGCGGAAATCTGTGACGAAACGGTGACGAACCGCTGACTCGTAACTACGGCGACACCATCCATCATGGAGTGATTGCCTTGCGTCGCCTCTTGCCCCTGCTTGCCATCTGTCTCTTCGCTGCTGCCTGCAGCGACTCCTCCGGGCCCGCATCCGACGCCGACGCCGCGATTGCAGATGGCTCCGGCTCGGACAGCGGCGACGCCAGCGAGGCGCGGACCTACCCGCTCGACGACACCCTCCGTATCAACGAACTCGCGATGCGCTGCACACACAACAGCTACCACATCCAGCGCGACTTCGTCCTCGACGCCTCTCACGACTACACCCATCAGCCCCTCGATGTGCAGCTTGGCGAGCTCGGCGTCCGCGCCTTTGAAATCGACATCCATGCCGGCAGCGGCTTCCCCGTCTTCCACATCCCCATCGTCGACAACCTCACCACCTGCCGCGACCTGGGCAGCTGCCTCGGCACCATCGCCGGCTGGTCGGCCCGCAATCCCGACCACACCCTGGTGGTGGTCTGGATCGAGGTGAAGGACGAGCTCGATGGCCGACGCATCACCAACTACGCGCTGCTGGACGAGACCATCCGCACCGCGCTCGGCCCCATCCTCTACAGCCCCGACGACCTGCAGGGCGACTTTGCCTCGCCCCGCGCCCGCATCGAGCAGGCCGGCTGGCCCACGCTCGGCGAGACCCGCGGCCGGGTCGCGCTCGTGCTCCTGGACGTCGATGACCCGCACAGCGCCGGCTACACCAACGGCCACACCACCACTGCGGGCAGGGCGATGTTCGCCCGCGCAGACAACGAATGGTACGCAGCGCCCTGGGCCGTCTTCGCCAAGGTCAACAACCCCTCCGACGCCGAGGCCATCGCTGCGGCCCATGCGGCCAATCTAATGATTGCGAGCAACGTGGGCGGCGCAGGGAGCGACGACGCCTCCAACGCAGCCGGCCTTGCGGATGCCCTCACGAATGGCAGCCACATGCTCTGCGACGACTTCCCCGCGCCCGTTGCGGAACGAGACTACTTCCTCCACCTGCCCGGCGGCACCCCCTCGCTCTGCAATCGGGTGACCGGCTCCGCACTCTGCCGCCCCGACGCCATCGAGGACCGGCCCGTGGTGGTGCAAATCGACGGGAGCGGAAGCGGGCGGTAGGCGAGCCGCGCGGTCGGGCAGCAGCTCCGCAACCCCCGTTAGCCGTCGGATTCACCATGACCAAGCCGCTCCTCCTCGTCGCTCTCCTCACGACCGCGGCCTGCGCGCACGGTGGCCATCAGGCCCATCACGGCGGCCACCACCACCGCTTCACCGACCCGGCCGCCATGGCTGCACGCTGGGACGATCCTGCGCGCGACGCCTGGCAGAGGCCCGCCCCGCCTGCGCGCCTTCATCGACTTTGTGCAGCCTCGTATGACTGCGGCGCTGCGGGAGCTCCAGCCGGGGTAGGGCGGTAGAGCGAAGGCTCGTTCTCCCGATTCTTGCTCCACCACAGCCGCGACGAGCAGGTTGATGCTGCCGGCCGTTCAAGGCAGCCCGCCGTTGATTGCAGCGACATTGCTTGCTCGCCCGTAACGGCTGTGTCAAAGATGATAGCCTCTCGGAGGTCATTCATGCGGATGCTGCAACTTGTCTTTGTTGTGTGGTCGACGCTGTTGTCGCAGGCCTGCGTTGCTGCGGGTGGCGGCGCCGCTGCCTCCGGGCCGGAGCGTGGAGGCGTTGACACGGGCCGCCCCTCCGTTGGGGATGCTGACGCGAGCGTTGACGATGCGGCCGCAGACGACACGATCGACGACGATGCGGCCACGGATGCAGCGCCGGCTGACAGCGAACCCGCCGATACCGAGACCGACGCAACGGCCGACACCGAGCCGGCCGATACGGAGCCTGCCACGGACACGGCGGCGCCGCCCGTTGACGACAACTGCGAGCAGCTCACAGCCGTTGCGGAGCGGACCTATGCGCCGGTCGACATCATCTGGGCCATCGACACCTCGGGGAGCATGGGCGAGGAGGCGGCGATTCTGCAGGCGCAGATGAACGCGTTTGCGGCCTACTTCGAGACCGTCTCGCTGGACTACCGTGTCATTGTGATCGCCGATGTGGAGGGCGGCACGGGCATCGATGTCTGTGTGCCGCCGCCGCTGGCAGGTTCGTCGAGCTGCCCCGAGTCGGACGGTCCGCGGTACCGCCGCATCCGGCACTGGGTCGGGTCCACCGACGCTCTGGAGGTGATTGACGCGGAGTGGAGCAACTTTGCAGACTTCCTGCGGCCAGATGCGGAGACCCATTTCATCGTGGTCTCCGACGACGAATCACAGAGAGATGCGGCCTGGTTCCGGGTCCAGATGGCGCCGCGGCTGCCCGACGGCTTCACCTTCCACAGCATCGTCTCGCTGACGGAGACGGAGGAGTGCTTCCTCTTCATCTGCGACACCATCGGTTGCAACGGCCCCAACGGAAGCGCAGAGGCGCGGGGCTCCCACTACATCCGCCTGTCGGAACTTTCGGGCGGCGTGGCTGCGAGCATCTGTGATGCGGAGTGGACGCCCATCTTCGCGCAGATTGCCGAGGGCGTGGTGCGGGGCGCAGGGCTGGCCTGCTCCTACGCCATCCCCGCTGCTCCTTTCGGCGAGATTGTCTACGAGTCGGTCCGGGTGGAGTTCCTGAGCGCCGACGGCACGACGCGTGTAGCCGGCGCGCAGGTGGCTGGCGTCTCCGCCTGCTCGTCTGGCGACCAGTGGTACTATGACAACAACGCGGCACCGACCACGATCGAACTCTGTCCGAATGCCTGCGGCGACCGGGCCGGCTCTATCGAAATCTTCTTCGACTGCATCAAGGTCTGATGCAGCCGGCCGGTGCCTGCAGGAGATGGATCCGACCGTCGACCTCAATGCTGCAGGTTTCAGGCGTCTGTCTGAGCTAGTCCAGTGCCGTCTGACAGTCCCGATGCACGTTGCCGGAGAGGCAGGTGCCTCGGTCGCACTCCGCTGGGGGAGCGCCTGCCGCTGCCTCGGGCAGACGCCGATGGCGGCTCTTTACGCTGCTGAATCGCATCTGTTTTGTGCCTCATCCAGCCTTGACACCTCGCCCGCTCGAGGCAAAGGGTCGCCTCCGCGGCGACCGTCTCGGTAGCGCCTCTGGTACCGACCCGGGAGCCCATGGAAACGCTGCACATCCGCTTTCTCCGCTACTCCGCCTTCTACAGCCCGCTCCTGCTCACCATGAGCGGTGGCCACCTCGCTGTTGAGGGGCTCTCAGCCACTTTCGATATCGCAGGGCCCGACAAGCCGATTCCCTCCGCCATCGCGAGCGGAGAGGTTCAGGTGGCTCAGTCTGCGCCGGCCGTCAGCTTCGCACCGTGGCAGCGCGGCGAGCAGCTCCCCTTCCGCCACTTCGCACTGCTCAATGCGCGCGACGGCTTCTTCCTCGCCGGCCGCGGCGACGGCCCCCGCGACTGGAAGAGCCTCGAGGGCAGTACCGCGGTCATCGACCACTTCTTCCAGCCCATCGCCATGTTCCGCAAGGCCCTCGCCCTCCGCGGCGTGGACCCCGCCAAGGTCACCCTCATCGACGCGGGCGACGTGGCAGCCATCGAGCGGGCCTATCGCGAAGGGCGCGGCGATGTCGTCCACATGCAGGGCCCCGCGCCGCAGCAGCTTGAGCACGAAGGGCTCGGCCGCCTCTTTGCCTCGGTTGGTGAAGCGGTAGGCCCCGTCGCCTTCAGCAGCCTCTGCGCCTCGCCCGCCTGGCTCGCGACAGATCAGGCCCGCGCCTTCGGCCGCGCCTTCCGCAAGGCGGTCGAGCATGCCCGCCTCGCGCCGGCCGCGGAGGTCGCCGCGCTGGTCGCCGGCTACTTCCCCGGCATCGACCGCGCCCCGCTCACCAGCGCCATCGCCTCCTATCAGCAGATGGCCACCTGGGACCACGACGCGACCATCACGACAGACCTCTTCGAGCGCGCGGTGGACATCTTCCTCTTCTCGGGCGACATCACGGTTCGCCCCGTCTTCGCAGACATCGTGGAGCCGCTGCCATGCTAAGCGCACTCGACCCGCAGCATCGCCTCATCATCGATCCGCTCCTCGTCGTTCGCACCTTTGCGCCCGGCGACCTGCTCATGCGCGAAGGCGACCCTGGCGACGGCTGCTGCTTCATTGACGAGGGCTCCGTCCGGGTCGAGCTCCAGCGCGCAGGAGCGCCGCTCGTGCTGGGCCACATCCCCGTTGGTGGCGTGGTCGGCGAGATGAGCCTCATGGGCAGCACCGTCCGCACCGCGAGCGTTTTTGCGGAGTCCGACCTGCAGGTGCGCTGGCTCACGCTCGAGGACTTTGTGCGCCTTGAGCGCGAGCAACCGCAGGCGGCGCTGGCGCTGTCGCGGCTGCTGCTGAAGGACATGTCGCGCAAGGTGCAGGAGACCAACGAGCGGCTGCGGAGCTACGTCCCTGCGGAGGCGACCGAGTCAGAGGCCGACGAGGCCGTGAAGCGGGCCGTCGCGGAGGGCAGCCACTTTGCCGCGCCCTGGACGCAGGAGTTCCTCGCCGAGGTGCCGACCGATACTGAGTTGGTAGATGCCTTCCTCGAGGCCGGTCTCGACACCTTCTGCCTCGTCGCCGACTCCGTTTTCGCGACGATGGACGAGTATCTCGCCGACCTCGCCAACGCCGGGAAGGTGAACCGCTGGGTGGTGCCGTCGGAGCGCTCGATTCCGGCCGTCGCGACGGGGCGTTGGCTCGCCACCGGCAAGCTTACGGTCATGTCCATGCAGAACAGCGGCTTCACCGCCGCGATGGACTACCTCCGCACCGTCATGCTCGTGCATCGCGTTCCCGGTCTGCTCATCTCGAGCTGGCGCGGCTTCGACCCCGCACTCGACGAGAGCGAGCCCCACATCCTCGTCGGCGACACCACCGACGCTGACAACCTCAACACGATGGGGGCCGACCATGTCTTCGGCAGCCGGAGCGGCATCGGCCTTCGCCGCGACCAGCAGCTCGCCATCGCCGACGCGCAGGCCGGCAACCTGAGCTGCCTCCGCATCTCGCCGCCCGGCTTTGCCCGTACCTATGCGCTCCGCGCCGTCGAAGAGCCTGCGCCGGCCGCCATCGCTGCCACCGACTACGCGACGCTCGTTGCCCGTCGCGGCCGCCCCTTCGCCGAGGTGCGCGCCGAGTCGCCGGTGACCCGTGAAGATGCGCTTATCCGCATTGTCGAGATGATGGAGCCGCACGACCCCTTCTACATCGTTGGCAACGGCTACAACCCGCGCGCGATGCAGGCGCTCCGCCTCACCGATCGCACCTTCGAGAACGCCGGCGGCATGGGCAGCACGCTCGCCATCGCCTGGGGCGCAGCCAAGTCTGATCCGAGTCGCATCTTCGTTGCCATCGACGGCGACCAGAACGCGCAGATGAACGAGATGGAGAAGGTCATCTGCTCCGATTACCCGGAGAACCTCTACTGGTTCATCCTCAACAACGGCACCGGTGAGTCGGTAGGCACCTCGCGCAGCCTTCCGCTCGCGCCCTGGTTCTACGACCTCGCCTACATTATTCAGACCCGCAACGACCCGCCGGGCAAGTTCAACCACCCGCGCGTCAACGCCTCCGGCCTCAAGTTCGCATCCGACGAGGCCAAGGCGCTCGCCGCCGGCATCGGCAACCTTCCGGCACAGGCCCACCTCGCGCGTCGCATTCTCGCCCGCCCTCGCTAGGGCAGGGCTCCGTCACGCCATACCCCCACAATCAGCTCTCATGCTCCGACCCACGCTGACCGCAACCTTCATCGCGCTCCTCTCCGGCTGCGCCCATCACGCCCACCACCAGCACGGGGGAGAGCAGGCTGCGTCGATGCCCACCGGGCATGTACACGGCGATCCCCATCACCGCCGCTTCACCGACCCTGCGGCCATGGCGGCGAGCTGGGATGACCCTGCGCGCGACCGTTGGCAAGACCCGGCCGGCCTTGTCGCGGCCATGGAGGTGACCGAGGGGATGACGGTTGCCGATGTTGGCACGGGCACGGGTTACCTCGTCCCTCACCTTGTTGCTGCGGTCGGCGCTTCGGGCCGTGTCGTAGCGCAAGACCTTGAGCCCGCGATGCTCGACTGGGTTCGGCAGCGGGCCACAACCGCGGGCTGGTCCATCGTCTCCACCGTTCAGGCTTCGGCGATGGACCCAAACCTGCCTGCGGGCTCCCTCGATCGCGCTGTGATGGTCAACGTCTGGCACCACATCGAGCAGCGGTCCGACTACGCCGCCAAGCTCGGTGCCGCTCTGCGCACCGGCGGTCGTCTCATCATTGTGGAGGCACGCCCCGGCGCAGGCGGCGAAGGGCCTCCGGAGCACTATCGGCTCGAGCCCGCAGAGGTGATTGCGGAGCTCGAGAAGGCGGGGTTGGTAGCCTCGGTCCTCGCCTGGCAGAACGACCGCCAGTATGCCGTCGAGGCGCGCCACAAGTAGGCGCCGCGCGCCGACACTTCGCCGAGATTGCGCGCGGCAGCTGACCGGCAACCCGCCCTGCTTGTCTTCGCGCCCTAACTACTCCATGCTGCGGCCTCGTCTTCGTGCGTGACGAACGCGCTGCGCCGCGCTCCGCTACGCCTGTCCAAAGAGGCCCTCTTGAACCATCGCAACCTCGTCGCCTCGCTGCTCCTTCCAATGCTGCTGGTCGCCTGCAGCTCCTCCAAGAAGGAGACCGAATCCACGGTGGATGTGGCCGCTGATGGCTCCGGAAGCGGGTCGGGTGATACCAGTACCGAGGGTTCGGCAGACGCTTCCGCCGACACCACGCCGGAGCCCGAACCCACCTACGCCGAGAGCTTCCGCATCGTCCGCATCGACGCATCTGCCTCGGTGCCGACGCAGCTCGCCGTGCATGCCTGCGCCGGCCTCTACAACCGGCGCGAAGGCGGCTCCATCTTCGTCCAGACCGACCCCGATGTGCAGCAGGCCAACATCGACGGCGCCGCCCTCCAAGATGAAACCTGGCTCCCCGCGCTCGGCCTCTCTGCCGCCGGCACCGTCACGGCCTCCGACTTCCTCACCGAGTGCCGCGCGGCCTTCAACGGCTGCGTCCGCTACTCCTACGACACGCAGCACGAAATCCTGCCGGCCATCCTCACCGTCGCCGCCGCAGAGGGTGTGCCGCCGCTCGCAGATGAGGCGCCGCTCCCCTGCGCCAACCCCACCGTCGACGCCACCGTTGTCTTCGCAGACAAGACCACGCAGCTCGACGCCACCCAATTCGTCTACGAGAACTACCTCGGCGACACCACCGGGCTGGCGATGCTCAACCCAGGCTACGACCGCTTCGCGGCCGACAAGGCCAACCCGCCGCTCATCGACGACATGCCCACGGCGCTTGTGGACTTCGTCTTCGCCCGGAAGCTCTTCGTCATCTTCCTCGTCAACGGCTGCGTCGACCGGAACCCCGAAGAGAACCTCCTCAGCAGCATCGTCGCAGACAGCGGCTGGCCCACGCCGCTCGGCGTCTACGGCTACAACGACTCCTGGCTGTCCGGCGGTTACCTCTACGAGGCCCAGACCCGCTGCCTTCCCTCGGCCAACATGGGGGCCATCCCCACGCGGACCAGCAACCTCTCCTTCTTCGACACCCGCCGCGCCGCCATCGCAAGCGCGGCCGAGCTGCCCCGCACGGCACCCGAAGCCATCACCTTCGATGCCGAGAAGCGCTACGTGGCCTTCGTCATCGGCGACGGCGACAACGTGCGTTACATCATGTCGACCCGGCGCGACTGGCTGCAGCAGCGGCTCGACCGGTGCCGCGGCGCGGAGCCCAAGTGCCCGCCGCTCACCTGGACGATCTCGCCCCACCTGCCCGACATCGCGCCCGATGTGCTCCACTGGTACTACGAGGCCGCCGCCAGCACGGGCGCCGACTTCTTCATGCTCCCGCCGAGCGGCTACCAGTACGCCTACCCCGGCGCGATGCCGGCGGCAGAGCAGGAGAAGTTCGCGGCTGCGACGGAGCGGGTGGCAGCGGTGCTAGGAACCCGGAGTACCATCCACTGGGAGTGGTTCCAGGATTGGGCACGGTCGGCGAACAACTTCTTGCCGCGGTATGCCCATGCGGGCAGCCAGATTCAGGGCATCTTCCCCGTCAGCGTCCCCTACCTGCTCGAGGCCTTCCCCGCCTGGCCGGCCGAGAAGAAGTACCAGATTCTGACGGGTGCGGACGGTGGCAAGGCGGTGCTCTTCCGGTCGCAATCGTGGCGGGGCGTGGACAACAGCGACGACTTCCATCCGAGCCCGCAGCGCATGTCAGACCGCCTCGCGGCGCTGCCGGCCGGCACGGTCACCTGGGTCTACATGACGAGCGACGGCGGGCTCAATCTGGAGAACTCCTACGGCGCGCTCATCGACCTGCTGCCGCCCACGGTGCAGCTCGTCTCCACCGACGCAGCCGCCAGCCTCGCGCTGCAGGCGAGCGGGAACTGAGAGAGGTTAGGGCTTCGCGTCGCGGGTCCGGAGGAGTGCTTCGAGGGCGGAGCGTTGCTCGGCGTCGAGTGTCGGACGGAGCGCTTCGACCACCTCGTTCCGAAGGAGACGGATGGTTGGTCGTGCCTGGTTGATCGCCGCCCGGTACCGGTCGCGCTGTTGGTCGAGGGTCTCGCTCACCACCCTACGCTGGCGAGCATCGAG
>JBIIFW010000089.1:0-8828 GCA_044236985.1 Bradymonadia bacterium
TGCTGTCGCTCGGAACGACCCTCACCTTCTAGTCGCTGCCCGCCGCGTTACTGCGGTGCGGCTGCGTTGATGCGACCGAGCTGTTCGCAGGGCAGCCAGAGGTCTACGCTGGTGGCCGATTCGATGCGGCACCAGCCTTCGCGCTCCTCGCGCACGGCCACGAGGCTGGCCTCGTAGATACCATGGTTTTTGGCGCGCGCCGCGAGCTGGTCGGGTCCCGTTCGCGGCAGCGGCTCCGCCGTAAGCACCACTGCAGGCTGCACCCGTGTGCGGCCAAACCCTGCGGCCAGCGTGATGCCGGCGAGCAGGGGGAGGGCGATGCAGAGCCCCATGAAGGCCCAGCGGCTTCGCTCGCGCCGCTGCGGGCTGCCTCCAAAGTTTGCCGCGAGGTAGGTGCCCAGCAGCGCGAGGCTGAGCAGCGCTGCGAGGTTGGTCATGAGCCCCAACGGGAGAGAGGCCGCTGCGCGCCACCAGGCGATGGCCGGAGCCTCGCCCTGCTGAATGGACTTCTCGCCCGACCGCTCCGCCTGGGCCCGTCGTGCGGCGCCTGTGACGAGGTCGCGTGCGGCGCGTGCCTCCCGGTCGAAGGGAGCGAGCCAGAGCGAAC
Source organism: Bradymonadia bacterium (assembly GCA_044236985.1). GTDB lineage: Bacteria > Myxococcota_A > Bradymonadia > REDH01 > REDH01 > CAIWGR01. Next base: position 608 of record JBIIFW010000089.1, read on the forward strand.
GCTCGAGGGCAAAGCGTGCCTGCCCGAGCGAGCCGGAAGTTGCCTCGGCGATGCCGAGGTCGAACCAGAGATCGGCTGCGTCGGGCGCCTGCGCGGTCATGGCGTGAAGCTCCCCGATGGAACGCTTCAATGGCTGCCGCTCTGACGGCGCCTCTGCTGCCAGCGCGGTCGATGCGAGCAGCAGCGATGAGACCAAGGTCAGCCTACTCGGCATTGCCAACCTCCTGAATCCAGCGTGCGGCGCGCGCTTCGAGCCCGTCGAGGCTTCCACCGGCGAAACGCGCAGCCTCCGCTGCAGCCAGCAGGGCCACGAGTTCGTCGGCGGCCGTCGCACCGATGTGGGCGATCGCCCACTCCCGCAGCTGCGCGGTCGTGCGGCCCTTGGCGGTGAGGTCGAAGCGGTCGTGAAGAAAGAGAAGCAGCGCCTCGCGGATGCGAAGGGCCTCGTCGTCCCGCTCGCCGAGCCGAGCCAGTGCCCTCTTCCGCGCACCCGACCGCTGCCGGTCGGAGGCACCGCTCGCGCGGAGTTCTCGGATGCGTCGTGCGGCGGCCAGCAAGAGCGCGACGAGCGGTGGGAGGCAGACCGCCCACCAGGCGCCGGGAAGTGCTGTTACGACAGCCGGTGTAGCGGCATACTGTGCCGGCTGACGCAACGGTGGGAGCGCCTCGCGCCAGGGTGTGCCCGAGCCTTCGTTGGCGTGCGCAACCTCCGCAATCGGGGCCTGGCCCATGACGGTCAGGGTGAAGGGGGCGGTGGTCGTCGTCTCGACCTTCTTGGTGAAGGGGCTGTAGAAGTCGATGCGCTGCGCCGGGATGGCGAAGGTGCCCTCCCGCTCGGGCACGATTGGGATGGTTACGCCAGCGCGTCCCTCCATCCAGCCGCTGCCGCCCAGCGCCTGCGCGTGAGACTCGGAAGGCTTGCCGATGCGCAGGCCGGGGATGGGGGCAAGCTGCGGGAGGGTGAGGTTGGAGAAGATGCCCACGCCCGTCGCCTCGATGTGGTAGAGCGCGGTGTCTCCCGCGCGGAGCTGCGCGTGGTCGAGCGTGGCCACGATGGAGAACTGTCCCACGCGGCCACTCTCCGCTTCGGTCACATCGATGGTGACCGTGCTGGTGGCGTAGGTGCCGCGCGACCCGCCGAGCTCGAGGGTGATAGAGGCGGGCGGGATGGTGAGCGCGCCGGCCCGAAGCGGCAGGAGAAGGTAGGAGCGGATGAGCGTGCTGGCGTAGGTTCGCCCTCCGATGAGGCGCGAGCGCAGCGTGTTTCCGCGGCCCGCAAGGCGTGCGTCTGTGATCTCGGCGAACCAGAAGCCGTTGAAGTCGGGCTCCGAGAAGTCTGCGACCTGCAGCCCCACCATGTTGACCGGGCTGAAGAGGACCTCGTCCACGAGCAGCTGTTCGCCGACGACCGGGTTGGCGTTGGAGACGAAGGAGACCAGCACCGGGCCATCCGTGGAGGCCGGCACACCGGCTTCCATCATGGCGTCGGAGCCAGGGGCCGGCGCTGCGGCCACATTGTACTGCGGCGCCCGCTGCTGCTGCGCCTGCTGTTGCTGCTGCTGGAGCTGTTGCTGCTGTTGGAGCGCCTGCTGCTGTTGCTGCTGTTGGAGCGCCTGCTGCTGTTGCTGCTGTTGGAGCGCCTGCTGCTGTTGCTGCGCCTGCTGCTGCTGTTGCTGCTGCTGCCCCAAGCGGCCGCCCAGTCGCGGAAAGTTGGGAGGAAAGACCCCCGCGAAGGGATCGGGCTGCTGCTGCTGCTGTGTTTGACGGTTCGGATCTGCCGCGGTGACAACCACGCTGATCGGCTCGCTGCTCCCCCGACCGCTCTCCGTCTGCACAGCGATGCTGCCTATGACGAGGTTACCGACGCGGTTCGGGCGAAGCAGAAACTGCGTTGTCCGCACGGTGGAGCGGCCTCCAAGACCGAACGACATGGAGGTCGAACTGCCCCGGCTCACGACCGTGAAGTCTCCGCCGGTCGGCACGCCGACGGAGCCTTCGGACCGTAGCACCACCTCCACCTGGACGAGGTCTGTGGCGGTGATCTGCCGCCCGCTCACACGAACCTCGGCATCGGATGGCAGCGCCGCCGCCGCGGGCAATGCAGAGCCCAACAGCACGGAGACGAAGGCAACGGCGACGATGCAACTTCGAACGAACCGCTGTGCGAGCCGGTTCATCGTCACCACTCCTTCTCGATGTAGGTCTCCGGCATCTGCTCGAGTGCCTGCTGCAACTGAAGGTTCGTGTCACCCGGGTCGAGGCTGTTGAGGAGCTGCATCAGCTTCTTCTTCTTCTCCTCTTCAGGCGTAGGCGCGGCGGCCTGCGCCTCCTCTTCGCCCTCAGGCTTCCCAGCCTGCTCCTCGGCATCCTGCTTCTCCTCCGGCTTGCCATCCTGCTTCTCTTCGCCGTCCCCCTCTTGCTCCTTCGGGTCACCCTTGTCGCCCTTGTCGCTCTGGTCGGACTTCTCCTTGTCGTCCTCGGAGGGCGGCGGCGGTGGCGGCTTGAGGTCGGGGAAGCTCAGGTCGTAGAAGCCCTGCGCGCCATCCACGACCACCCGCACCTGCTTGATGGTCGAGGCAATCTCGGCAGAAGCGATGACACCCGCGTAGCCGGTATCGGGCTGCTTGGCGGCGGGGTCTGAGGGCGCAGAGGCAGCGAGCTGTTCGCCGGTCGCGGGATTGTAGACCCGGATGGTGACCTCGCGCGGAGCTCCGCGCCAAGAGGCCGCAGCCGAGAAGGGGCGCGTTGGTGGCGGCTCGCCCGAGCCCTCCTTCTCGGGCTCCGGCAGGTCTACGACGAACCAGTCTACGTCGCTCTCGCAGAGGCGCTGGTGAAGCAACGGCCCCTTCGTCAGGTCGACCGTGGTCGCGCTGTCGGGCAGGTCGTTCGGTTCGTTCTTGTCGTTTCCGACGGGGCAGGCGGCGAAGCGGGTGACCTCGAGCCGGTAGGGCCCTTCGGCGCCCTCCACGCCCGTTGCTTCGAAGAAGACCTTGCCACCTTTGTTGCCCGCATCAACCTGGAAGGAGTAGCCGGCCTGGCCTCCGATGACTGCGGTCTCAACCGGCTTGGAATCCTTGTCGCCGCGCTGGGTGATGGTCATCGTGCCGGCGCCTTTGGCACCCGCGCCGCTGCGGAGCGAAGCAGGCGCGACGTCCACAAAGAGCGTGTCGTCGGGCTGCAGGTTGGCGCCATACCAGTCGGGGTTGGCGGCACAGATGCGCGCCTCGTAGCTGCCCGTGTCTGCGCTGGTCGCTGTCTCGGCCGAGTTGTTCGCCTCGAAGCGGTCTTCGAGCGAGCTGCAGGGCGGGATGATTTCCACGCTGGGCACGTAGCTCATCTCTAGGCCCGGGGCGATGAAGACCCGCAGCAGCGCCACCTTGGTGGCGCCGACTTCGGCCGAGATGGTGCGCGTCATGCTACCGGCGGCAATCTTTTCGGTCTTGCTGCTCCGCCCCTCGTCCACCGCGATGGGGTTGGTGAGGTCCTCGCCGTAGAGGGCGATCGCGACGGCGCTCGCGGCGATGAAGGCGGGCGGCGGACTGCTGCCCGTATCTTCGCGAAGCCGCTTGAACTTCATCGTTACCTCGACCCGCGCACCGGGCACGACGGGGAGCGCGAGCCAGTCTGCGTCGCCGCCGCAGGCCACCAGTTGCGCCTCGTCGGCCGGAGCCTGTGCCGGTGCGGCAGGGTCGGGCTGCGCCTCCTCCGGCTTCACCTCGCCCTTGAAGAACTTCGCGGAGAGGGGCTTGGCCGTCTCAGGGCTGTCGTTCTCCTCCTGCTTGTCTTCGAGCGCGCCACAGCGGGGGAACTTCTTCAGCAGCGCGATCTCCAGGTTCCGGCGCGCCGCAGCGTTTGTGGGGTCGATGCGGAGCGCGCGGGTGAAGCGCTCGATTGCGTCGTCGTAGGCCTCCTCCGCCATGAGGAGGTTGCCGAGCGCGACCAGCACCTGCACCTGCTTCTCCGGCTCGGCGATGCGTAGCGCCTTGAGCAGGGCATCGCGTGCCTCCAGCATCTTGCCAGCATCCATCAGCACCAGGCCCCGGTCGTAGTCGTAGGCCGCCTGCTTGCGCGCTGCCTCGCCCGCCTCTTCGATGCGGGCCGCTGCGGCCTCGTGGTTCTTCACCGCGCGCATCTGCAGCGCGTCGGCGACCACCGGGTCTTGGTGCATGAGCAGATCGGAGCAGCCGGTGAGGAGCGACAGCAGCGCGAGCGCGGGCAGCGCCCTCCTCGCGTCACCGATGGCGAGGCCAAAGAGCGCAAACAGCAGGGCTAGGCCGACGAACCAGCCGAACTGCTCCTCCCGCTCCCGCCGAAGCAACGAGCTCAACTCAGCGGCGTCGAACGAATCGATCTCGCGGAGCAGAAATCCGGCGATCGATTGGTCGCCCGCGTACCGCATATAGCTGCCGTCACCGGCCGTCGCGATGGCCTTCAACTGGTCTTCCACGAGCCGCGTCTGCACCACATTTCCCTGCCTGTCGCTGAGGTAGCCGCTCACGCTGCCGTCCGGGTTGCGCAGCGGAATCCGCGCGCCACCGTCGGTGCCAAATCCAATGGTGTAAACATGCATCTTGTCGGCGCTCGCCTTGCGCGCCGCTGCGACAGGGTCGCCTTCGTGGTCCTCGCCATCGGTCAGCACCACCACAAGCTGCGATGCCGCCCGGGTGAAGTTCGCCGATCCGTTGCCCGTCAGTAGCTTCTGGCTCTCCTCGAGCGCGCGGCCGATCGCCGTGCCCTGCACCGGCATCTTCTCGGGGTCGAGCCGGTCGAGATAGAGCCGGATTGCGCCGTAGTCGCTCGTCAGCGGCGACTGCACGAAGCCCACGCCGGAGAAGACGACCAGGCCGACACGGTCGCCGTCCAGCTCGCGGAGCAGGGCGTCGATCTCCCGCTTTGCAGCCCCGAGGCGCGACGGCGAGATGTCGTCGGCAAGCATGCTGCGCGACACGTCGATGGCGATGACCAGGTCGATGCCTTCGCGCTTGATCTCGCGCGCCCGTTCGCCCCACTGCGGGCGTGCCAGCGAGAGCCCTGCGAGCAGCAGGGCAAGCGCGAAGAAGATGGTCCGTGCAGCCCGTCGTGGCAACGACACCTGCGCCGCCATCTGCTCCACCGAGACCGATGCGCCGAGGCGTTCCACCACCGACGCGCGCCACCGCCACCAGAGCAGATCTGCGCCCACATAGAGCAGCGGCGCGAAGCCAAACAGCAACATCTGCGGCTCGGCCAGCGGCACAAACTGCCAGACCGCTGCAACCGCAAGCGCGCACACCAGCGCAGTCAGTCCGAGGAGCGCGAAGGTTCGTTGAAGGCTCACGGGAACCTCCGGATGAGCGTGCCGCCGAGCATCGCTTCGGCGATCAGAAGCGCAAGCGCGGCAGCGAGGAACCAGTGGTAGACCTCGCGCTCGTTCACGCTCGAGATGTCTTGCACTTGGGTCCGGTCGAGCTGGTCGAGGATGCCGCCGAGGTCGCGGTCCAGCTCTGCCTTGTTCTCTGCCCGGTAGAAGGCGCCGCCCGACGACTCGGCTATCTCCTTCAGCATGGTCGGGTCTGTGGGGAAGGACTGCTGGCGGAGGTCCATGCCGAACGGCGTATCCACGGCGACAACCGCATCGCCGTCGCGTCCCACCTGGACGGCGAAGATCTGGATGCCGTTGTCCTTGGCGATCTTGGCGGCCTCGCGCGGCGAGACATTGCCGCCGAGCTGCTTGCCGTCGGTCACCAGGACGATGGCCTTCGACTTCGCGGTCGATTCCATCAGGCCGCGCACCGCCAGCCCGAGGCCGTTGCCGATGGCGGTGGCCGCGCCGTCGATCGTCTCAAGCGTGAGGCGGGAGAGCAGCGTCACCACCGTGGAGTAGTCGAGCGTGAGCGGAAACTGCAGGAAGGCCTGCTTGGCGAAGACGACCATGCCGATGCGGTCGCGCTCGCGGCTCTTCACAAAGTCTGTGATGGTGGCCACCGCCGACTCGAACCGATTGGGCGGCAGCTTTCCGGTGGTCTGCGCGATGGAGCGAACTTCGCTCACATCCAGATCGATCGCCCGCATGGAGCCCGAGAGGTCGAGGACGACGAAGATGTCGATGCCCTCCACCGTCCGCTCGTCCACCGACTCGAGCTGCGGGCGGCCGAGTGCGATGCAGAGCGAGAAAACGGCCATCCAGCGGAGCGCCGGGAGCAGCCCGCTCAAACGGGCGCGCAGGCTCGTTCCGGCCCGCGCCGCGGCGCCAATGTGGCCAAACTGCATCGCGGCGCGCAGACCGCGGCGGCTCCAGAGACCCGCTGCCAGCGTGGCCGCGCCAGCCCCCGCGGCGAGCCATGGAAACTCAAGCGAGAGCGACTCTCCGGGAGCGAAACAGCCCGGCAGCATGGCCGCCGCCACGATCAGGAGGAGCTGTCTCATGTCCGCTCCCCCGCGGAGGGCGGCACCGGCGGCAGCCCGCCAGCGAGCTCCGGCGGCGCCTCCACCCGCGCCTGACGGCGCTCGCAGACATCGCCAATCCACCGCTCAACGTCGGTAAAGAGAGCCTCGCTCGCACTGCGCGGCAGGTTGAACCGGGCGAACTTCACCAGGTCCGACTCTTCGAGAATCCGCAGCAAATCGATCCGCATGATGCCCAGCTCGGCACCGTTACGCTCGAGCATCTCCCGAATCTCGGTGGTCGTCATCTCCGTCGCGTTCACCTCGAGCTCGGCACCGACGAAGCCGCGCAAGATCTCCGACAGCCGCAGGTGGAAGTCGACCGTCTGATCTGCGTCGAGCAGGTTCTCCGCGGCCAGCAACGCGAGCGCCTCACGGGCAATCTCTTCGGGCGGCCGCTTCGGGATGGGGCGCATCGCCTCTTCGCGGAGCCGTCGGTATCGCCGCACCAACACTGTGATCAGCGCGCCGAGCCCTGCTGCCAACAGCGCAGCAAGACTACCCGCCAGCCAGTAGTTCAGCGTCAGAACCTCCATGGCGGGTGGCTGCGGCGCCGGCTCCGGCGAGGCCTCGTTCGCGAGTGCGGCAGGGATCTCGACAACGAAGCCGGGAAGGTCGCTGCGGGCCTGGAGCCCCGACCGCTGCGTGAACAGCGCCGACGCAGCGGGAATCTCAAACCTGCCTGTCCGGAAGACGACGAACTCGGCCTCCCACGACCCATCGGGCAGCCGCACCGGCGGCTTGGCGGTACTCTCCAGATACCGGAACCCGACGGCCTCCACCCGCGTGAGCAACCAGTCTTCGGCAACGGCCACCTTCACGCGCACCTTGAAGGGCATGCCGAGCTCCGACGTGGCCGGCGGAGGCTCAGCCCACGAGGCCGGCGGCCCTGCGACAACCTCGGCGACAGCCGACGCGCCAGAGCCTGCGCCGGAGCCGCTCCCCGACCCATCGGCCGCCACCGCAGATGCGGCGCCAAGCAGCAGAACGAGTGCAACGCAGATGCCCGAAAGCCGACCCATCAGTGGCGCCTCGAGCGGCGGCGGAAGAGGTCGATCAGCGGCCGGATGTAGGCCATCTGCTCCTGCTCCAGGTTCTCCAACTGGCCCGTCGGGCCGCCAATGATGATGTTCGCAACATCGAGCCGCATGCGTCGGAAGAGCTGCGCTGTCTGCGCGTGCGCCTGCTCTGCAGCCAGCCGCATCCCGTCGCCACGCCGGCCCGGATCGTGCACCACCTCAGCGCCCGTCTCCAGGTCTCGCAACACCAGCACGCCGCCAATGTCAGGAAAGCCCGCCTCGGTCGCATCACGCACCACCAGGGGTACCAGGTCGTGGCGCTGCGCCGTGATGCGCAGGTCACGTTCAAAGTCGGGCGCGTCGAAATCCGACAGCATGAAGACCACCGCCCGCCGCCGGCAGATGCGGCTCACAAACTGAAGCGCAGCGCCGATGTTTGTGCTGCGACGCTGCGGCAGCGCCTTGGACCGAACCGGCCAGAAGGCCCGCCACCAGGCAGGCTTCGGAGTTGCCGCCATAGCCGGTCCACCAGCGCTGTCGCGCTCAAAGGTGAGCAGCGCCGAGACAATGCTCAGCGCATGTCCCCGACCCTTCTTCGGCGGGATGTAGCGGCGCACCTGCTCGTCGAAGATGACCAGCCCTACGCGGTCCTTGTTCTGCGTCGCGGTGAGTGCAATCGCCATCGCAATCTGTGCGGCCACCTGCTGCTTCCGCGCGAACCAGGTGCCGTACTCCATGCTCGGCGAGACATCGACCGCGATGAGCACCGTGAGCTCCCG
>JBIIFW010000088.1:0-8828 GCA_044236985.1 Bradymonadia bacterium
CCCGACCCGATGTGCTCCTCCACCAGGTAGCGACCGGCAAAGAGGCTCCCAATCGAGACCGGCTGCCGCCTGCGGGCCGGCAAGCCAAAGATGCCGGCCGTCTCGGCAGAGATGGTGGCGGAGGCCCCGTTGGCGACAGAAGGTCTTGGTCTCTTCGACATGCGCGGTCTCCTGCCTGCGAGGCTACCACCCCATCGCGTTCGCCGTCCAGCAGTGAAGGCCGTTGAAGGGTCGCGGCGGCCCTCTTCTGCGCCGCCTCGGAGAGCCCCCGAGGACAACCTCCGACAGCCGCAAAACGACAGCCGCCCTGCGCTGGCGCCGCAACGCTCAAACGCAGGCCAACTTGGCTGCCACCCGCCCACCAAAGCTCTCCACCCGTAACCGCCAAAGCGCAGGGGAGAGCGGCTCCGGGCTCAACGGAGAAAGAAAGTAGCGCGTACGGGAATCGAACCCGTGTTACCGACGTGAGAGGCCGGCGTCCTTACCGCTAGACGAACGCGCCAAATTGTAAGTTCGGGGACTAGGATTCGAACCTAGATAGGCGGAATCAGAATCCGCAGTCCTGCCATTAGACGATCCCCGAAGAGACCTTTGCTCGGCAGGGGAGCAACGGGGAGCGAGCGACTACGCCAATCAGCCCTACCTGTCAAGAGCCATCGCCCTGCCCGCCCGCTTTTGTCTAGAGCCGCGTGCCGCGGAAGGTGCCACCAAAGGGCGTCGGCGTACCGTTGATGGTGATGTTGCCCACATACTCACCGTTGACCAGTTCATCGATGTCGAGCTCGCCGTCGGTGTTCACCACCTCGCAGCCGCCGCGCAGGTCCAGCACCGCGTCGAACGACAGCGCATCGACGAACCCCCGGAACAGCGAGCCGAAGGTCAGCGAGATGAAGGAGTTGCAGAACCCCTCCACATCGCTGTCGCAGATGCAGGCGCCCAGAGCGCAGCGGCAGGAGCCGTCTCCGCCGGCCACAAAATCGCCAATCCCATCGCAGTTGATGATGTCGGCCATCAGGTTCTCGAGCGTCACCGGCCCAGGGCGGCCAACCACCGCAGGCAGAACCAGATACTCCAGCGCGTAGAGGATGACCCGGCCATACTCGAAGTCGATGGGGTGGCGATCGATGTCCAACTGGTTGTAGCCGAGCACGCGGCCCGTCCACTCGCCACGCAGCGCACCAAAGCCGTCGTCCACCACGATGGGGATGCGGCCGCAGTCCGGACCGTCTGCAGGCGTGCAACCGAGCCGCCAGTAGAGCGCCAACCCAATCCAGTTATCGACGCCGAAGATCTCGTAGTCCGACCCGAGTTTTCCGATGCTCAGATTCGAGATGACCTCAAGCTCCGCGATGATGCCCCGGATGTCGCGGCCGATGGTCACGATATCAGACAGGAAGGGAACGCTGGCAATCAGGTCGTTGATGGCATCGCCGATGACATCACCCAGACCCGTCAGGTCGAAGAAGAAGCTGATGACCCCCGAGATGAGGCCGCCCACATAGTCCTCGACCAGGTTGAGGAGGAAGTCGACGATGCCGCGGCCCGGATCTTCGAAGATGTCGAGGATCTGAACGATGAGCGCGCCCACCTCGCCCGACTCCGAGACCGCATCGCGGAAGTCGTAGTTGGTGATGACCTCGTAGTCGCCCACAGGGTCGAGCGGCAGCAGGAAGAGGTCTACGGTGATGGGCGTCTCGCGCCCTTCGCGCAGCAGCACGTTGTCTACACAGCCGTGGGCAGCACGCTCTCCGGTGGCGCCGATGCCGGTGGCCAGGATGGTGTAGGGCGCGTCGACAGGCAGCGCCGCAAAGCGGGCCGTGCCGGCCACCGAGGCAACTTCGCCGGAGTAGATGTCGCCCAGCGGGACCGCGCCGCGTGCAATCTCGCGGCAGCTCAGTTCGTCGGTGGAGTAGATGCGGAGCTGGACAGGCGACACCTCGTAGACATCGCGGAAGGGATAGTTGAGCGCGACCGTCAGGTCCCCCGAGGGCAGTTCGAGCACCGCCACTTCGAAGGAGAGCGAGTTGGCGCAGGGGCTGGTGGCCCGCACGGTGATGGTGCCGGGGAGGTTGCCTGCAACGAGCCGCACATCGGCAAGGCCGGTCTCATCGGAGGTGGCGGAGCGCACAGAGAGTGAACCGTCGGTAGAGCCGTCGAGAATCTCGAATCCAATCTCTGCGCCCTGCTCCGGCTGCCCGGACTCGAGCGAGTATTGATAGACGCCGAGCCGGATGGCCGAGTCGACGCCGACGAAGATGTCGCCTGCAACGCTGGGAATCAGCACGCAACCCAGCTCCCCCGTCGGAGGAACCTCGGCATCAGGCGTTCCCCCATCCGGCAGATTGGGGCGGGAACCCCAGTCCTGCTCTCCACCCGTAGCGCCCGACGAAAGGCTCGCGTCCTCGCAGCCGGCAACGAAGAGGCCAACGAAGATGCCGAGCAGGAGGGTCGCGGTTCGCCGTATCATCATGGCTCCGAGGGTTCAGCGCCCAGAGACTGGCTGATGCCAGCCTCGAGCGACGCCTTCGATGGTTCGATAGCGTAGGCTACCAACATGGTCGGAGGTGGGCAAGTAGCGACAGGGGTGTGGCAGCGGTCACATCCTCGAGCGGACGTGGCCGACCGCTCCGCCGCTATCGGGCAACGCGCAGGTCGGCCGAACGCTCTGATCGGAGAGCCTCGTCAAAGTAGGCGATCGCGAGCCGCAACCCCTGCTCGAGACCGACCGATGGGGTCCAGTCGAGCTTCTCCTGCGCCAGCGTGATGTCGGGGCGCCGCCGATAGGGGTCATCTTTGGGCAGTGGCATCTCGATGAGTTTCGAACGGCTCCCGGTCAGTTCGATGACCCGCGACGCGAGCTCGCGGATCGTGATTTCGTTCGGATTGCCGAGGTTGACGGGGCCGTTGAAGTTGTCCTGGTTCATCATGCGGACAAGCCCCTCGACGAGGTCGTCAACATAGCAAAAAGAGCGTGTCTGCTCTCCGCTTCCATAAATGGTGATGTCGTTGCCCTGGAGCGCCTGAACAATGAAGTTCGAGACGACACGGCCATCGTCGAGCAGCATGCGAGGCCCGTAAGTGTTGAAGATGCGGACGACGCGCACATCCACACCATTCTGCCGATGGTAGTCGAAGCAGAGCGTTTCTGCGACCCGCTTCCCCTCGTCGTAGCAGGCCCGAGGCCCGATGGGGTTCACGTGTCCCCAGTAGTCTTCCCGCTGCGGATGCACATGCGGGTCGCCGTAGACCTCACTGGTGGAGGCCTGCAGCAGTCGCCCACGCACCCGCTTGGCCAGGCCGAGCATGTTGATAGCGCCCATCACGGAGGTTTTGACCGTCTTGACCGGGTTGTATTGGTAATGAACCGGCGAGGCGGGACAGGCCATGTTGAAGATCCGATCGACCTCAAGGAGGATGGGATCGACGACATCGTGGCGGATGATCTCGAAGCGGTGATTGTCCAGCAAATGCGCCACATGCTGGCGTCTGCCCGTGAAGAAGTTGTCGAGGCAGATGACCTCGTGACCATCGTGGAGGAGGCGCTCGCAGAGATGCGATCCGATGAAACCTGCTCCGCCTGTAACCAAAACTCTCATAGAAACTCCTCGTTACAAACCGACGCGGACAGCATTCGCCGCCATGGGTGACCGCTCACGCAGAGCACGCTACGACTCAATCCCATAGAGAGCGTACAGTCGATCATTGTATCCCTCAACGGTGAACCTCGCCCGAACATCTGCGAGCGCGGCGGCTCCCACCGCAGTCAGCGCTGCCGGATCGTTGGCCAGTCTGATCATCGCGCGGGCGAGCGCGTCTGCATCGAGCGTGGCATAGATGAAACCCGTCTCGCCCTCCCGAACCGCCTCACTGATACCGCCCTTATCGGGCACGATGACGGGGAGACCGCAGGCCATCGCCTCGATGCAGACAATGCCAAAGGGCTCGAATGGGGCGGCGTGCACAAAGACATCGCAGGAGGCGATGACTGCCGGCACATCGGACCGCATGCCGAGGAAATGGACGCGGTCACTGATGCCGAACGTCGCGGCTAGCTGCTCGAGTTCGGCACGCTGTTCGCCATCGCCCACGACGACCAGCCCCACATGGGCACCGGCAGCGGCGGCGATGGCCGTCGCTCTGATGCTCACATCGACCCGCTTGTTGACGCCGCGTCCGAGGGTCCCGACCGTCACGAACCTCACTGCGCCATCGGGGAGCGAGAAGGCAGCGCGCGGCGAGGCGGAGTCACGCGGCACAAAGCGCTTCACGTCGACACAGTTGTGAAACACCTCAAGCCGGCGCTCGGAGGTTCGGTGCGTCTCGCGGACCCACTGCTTGAGAGCGTCGCTGCAGACGATCACCTCCTGCGCGGCGACCTGACCGAAGAAGTTTGCGACCCGCATTCCGCGGGACTTCATGTAGATGTCGCCCTGCTCAAAGCCGATGCGGCGAGGCACGCGGGCGATCGCTGCCGCCGGAAGGCCGAGGAGGCGGCTCCAGGTGAGATGGGCCTCGACGAGGTCGGGTCGGAGCTCGCGAAAACGGCGGTTCAGCTTTGCCACAACGCGGTCAAATCGGCGGTCCTGAAAATCGGCGCGCAGGTCGAATAGGTCGACTTCGATGCCAAGGGCGCGGAGGTCGTCGGCGATGGGGCCCTCTTCGAAGAGGCCACCTACCCGGTGCCGGTAGGGGAAGCGTCGCTGCGCATCCGCCAGGATCGTGACAAGGTGGGTCTGGGCCCCGCCGACCCTGAACTCATCGATGAGGTGATAGATTAGCGGTTGCGGCATGATTGCGTCTCCTCGTCTGGCCGCCAATAGCGGGACGAGAAGCAGAAGGCGAGCGGGCAACCGGCAGCGGCCATTGCCTCTCCGGCGCTGCGCGCATGACGGTTGCGGGCTTGCCCTGTCTCGTCTAGGAGGCAGGTCGACTTCTGGCCTAGCGGCCCACAAACGGCTGAATCTTTCCCATGAACAAGCCCGCTCTTCGTCTCATCGCAGCTCTCGTCGCGCTCACCGCTGTGCAGACTGCCTGTTACAACCGCTACAACATCTCCACCGATGAGCTCACCAACCTGGACTCGTCGCACATCGCCCGCTCGGTGGTGGTGAAGGACAGCAACGGCGTGGATGTATCGGTAAGCGCCACGACGCCCATCAAGGTGCAGACGGCGACGAGCGAGTTCTCGGTGTCGCCCTTTAACTTCGCGCTCACCGAGAGCCAGCTGGTCGCACCCGACTACGACCTCCTGCTGAGCCGCGAGGATGTGACGGGAGCCGTGGTGTCGGAGTTCAACCCCACCAAGACCTGGTCGATTGCGGCCGGTGGACTGCTTGCTGCCGTTGGCGCCTTCGTGCTCATCGGCGCGAGCTCCGGCGATAGCACGGTCGGTAACTAACAGACCGCTCAGGAGGTTGCCCCGTGCGACCCTCCCTCCGCTTCCTCTCCGCCTTTGCGACCTGCCTCTCCGTAGCTGCTTCAGCCGCTGCGGCCGACGACCGGGGGCGCCGCTACCCGCAGCGTACCGACCCGAGCGTCCCCGGCGGAGAGCGGCTAGGCGACGATGATGGTGACGACAACTTTGACGGCTATCCGGATGGCCCGCGCGATCCAGACGACGCCTACTTCGACACCACGGCGGAGTACCGGGCCTACACACCCAACTGGACCGGCTCGTTCGTAGGCGGCGGCCTCATCGGCGGCCTTACGCGCCAGAACGCTAGCTTCTTCGACAGCCCTGTGCGCGACGGCCTCTTCGGCGCCTTCCTGCAGGCTGCCTCGACCCAGCTCGTCATCGACGGAGAGCTGGCCTACACCCAGGCCAGCACGCAGGCAGCCATTGGTGGCGAGGCAGTCGAGATCAACCGGCACAGCCTCTCAGCCGCCGGCCTCGTACATCCCTTCTTCCTCGGGAACATCCGCGGTGGTTGGTTCGCATTCGTGGTACCCGGCATCTATGGCACCGCGGGGCTCTCGTGGAACTGGGCCTCCATCAAGGGCAAGACCCAGAATGCAGAGATCAACGAGAACGGCTGGCATGTGGGCGGGGGCTTCGACATACCCATCGACTCGCCGCAAGACGGCGGCGCCTTCTGGGCCGGCCTTCAGTACCGGTACCAGCGCATCACCGACAACCGCGACGTCATCTTGCTGCGCGACGGCCTCTTCGCGGAGCAGCAGCTGCTCTTCAAGCTGGCCTACCGGCACAACGGCAACCTCTTCGTCGGCAAGATGGGGCCCAACAGCCTCTAGCCGGCGCCGACTGGCTAGCGGGTCTCGAAGAGCGCGCTCACTGAGCGGCCATCATGGATGCAGCGGATGGCCGCGGCGAAGAGCGGTGCGACCGTCAGCACGTTCAGTTTATCGAACTGCTTGGCGTCGGGGATCGGGATGGTGTCGGTGACGACGATCTTGTCGAGCATGCTGGCCTGCATGTTCTTGGAGGCCGAGCCGGTGAAGACGGCATGTGTTGCACCGGCAACAACGCGGGTGGCGCCGGAACGGCGGAGGATGTCGGCAGCCTGAAGCAGGGTGCCACCGCTGGCGATCTCGTCGTCAGCACCAAAGGCGGTCCGACCGCGAACATCGCCGATGAGGTTCTCGGCACGTGCGTTCTCGTCATCGGCATACCGACGCTTGTCGATGATCGCGAGGTCGAGGTTGAGCAGGCTTGCAAGCTTACCCGCATCCTTCGCGCCGCCGGCGTCTGTTGCGACTACGACAGCGTCGTTGCCGGCTGCCTCGCGCCGCATGAAGTCGGCAAGCAGCGGCATCGACTGCAGATGGTCTACCGGGATCTTGAAAAACCCCTGAATCTGGGGCGAGTGCAGGTCCATGGTCAGCACACGGTCTGCACCGGCGGCCTCGAGGAGGTCGGCGACGAGACGTGCTGTGATGGAGATACGCGGCTTGTCCTTCTTGTCGGACCGAGCATAGGGAAAATAGGGCATGACGGCTGTCACGCGGCGGGCGGAGGCCCGCTTGAGCGCGTCGATGAAGATGAGCAGCTCCATGAGGTGCTCGTTGACCGGCGAACTGCTTGTCTGAACGACGAAGACGTCGGCCTCGCGCACATTCTCGTGGACCTGCACCATGAGGTTCTCGTTCGAGAACCGGATGACCTCCGACCTCCCCAGAGAGACCCCAAGCTCCGCGCAAATGCTCGTTGCGAGCTGTGGATGGGATCGTCCAGAAAACACCAGCGTGTCGTTCCGCATTGGCCGCCTCTCCTGTGGTCAGTTCGGCCGCTCAAGTGGTCGCTTCGATGCGATGCGTCAAGTCTCATTTGGGGGCAGTAGCACCTGCCCGCAGGACCGGACGGAGCCAGAAAGCCCCCTCGAGCTGGCGCCGGTCGAGCCGCGTCGGCAGGGGCGTTCCGCGGCCAAGATCGGGGAAGTCGAGCGTGTAGTGGAGACCGCGGCTCTCGGTGCGCCGAAGCGCCGACTCGATGATGAGTTTGGAGACCATGGCGATGTTCCGAAGCTCGATGATGTCGTTGTCCACGTCGTGATCCCAGAAGTACTCCACAATCTCCGACAGCAGCAGATCGATGCGGCGACGGGCGCGAAGGAGTCGTTTGGTGGAACGGACGATGCCCACATAGTTCCACATGAAGCGGCGGATCTCGTCCCAGTTCTGAGAGACGATGACGGCCTCATCGGGCGAGCGCGCCCTGCCCCGATTACAGGTTGGCACCTCGGGCAGCGGATAGGCGGCCACGCCCTCAATCCGGGCGGCCGCGTGCGCGACGGCACGGGCGCCAAAGACGAGCCCCTCGAGCAGGCTGTTGGAGGCCAGCCGGTTGGCGCCGTGGAGACCCGTGTAGGCAACCTCTCCGATGGCATAGAGGCCATCCATGGAGGTGCCTCCGTCGAGGTCGACCTCCACGCCGCCGCAGAAGTAGTGGCAGGCGGGGACAACGGGGATGGGCTGTTTGCGCATGTCGATGCCGAACGACATGCAGGTCTCATGAATGGTCGGGAAGCGCTCGACCAGGAAGTCGGCCGGCAGGTGGGTCATGTCGAGGTAGACGCAGTCGGCGCCGGTCCGCTTCATCTCCATATCGATGCCACGGGCGACGATGTCGCGCGGCGCGAGCGCGCCCATCTCATGCAGTTCGCGCATGAAGGGCTCGCCTGCCGCGTTCCGAAGTTCGCCACCCTCGCCGCGCAGCGCTTCGGAGATGAGGAAGCCCTTAGAGCCCGGCTGGTAGAGGCAGGTAGGATGAAACTGCACGAACTCAAGGTTGGCGACCGTGCAGCCGGCACGGTAGGCCATGGCGATACCGTCGCCGGTCGCGACGTCAGGATTGGTGGTGTAGAGGTAGACCTTGCCCGCACCGCCGGTGGCCAGGACGGTGTTTCGCGCCAGCACGGTGCGCACCTCGCCGGACCGCTTGTCGAGCACATAGGCGCCGATGCAGCGGTCGCCGTCGGGGGCCTCCGCCCCGAGCCGCCTGAGGGTGATGAGGTCGATAGCGACGGTCTCTTCGGCGAAGCGGATCTTGGGGTGGCTGCGGGCAGTATCAAGGAGCACTGCCGCGATGGCCTTGCCGGTGACGTCGCCCGCATGCAGTACCCTGCGCTGGCTGTGGCCTCCTTCGCGGCCGAGGTCGAAGGCGCCGCCCGACTGATCAAAGGGCACGCCGATGTCTGACAGCGCCTGCACCTGCTCCGGGCCTTCGCGGACGGCCCGCTCTACGGCGGCGAGGTCGCAGAGGCCGGCGCCGGCCGTGAGTGTGTCAGCGACATGCTGCTCGAAGCTGTCACCAACCGCAGTGACCGAGGCGATGCCGCCCTGTGCATACCGGGTGTTGGACTCGGAGGCCT
>JBIIFW010000090.1:0-8779 GCA_044236985.1 Bradymonadia bacterium
AAACATCGACTCGCCTGAGAAGACCTTGCCCGTCGCCAAGCCGTAGAGCCCGCCTACGAGTTTGCCCTCCCGCCAGGTCTCAAAGCTGTGGGCAATCCCCTGCTTGTGAAGCTCGGTGTAGACATGCCGAATCTTCGGCGAGATCCAGGTGCCCGGCTGCCCCTCGCGCGGCACCTTCGAGCACATCTTGATGACCTCCGCGAAGGCCGTGTTGATGCGCAGTTCGAACCTCCCCGAGGTCATCACCTTGCGCATGCTGCGCGAGATGTCTGCGCCGCCGGGCAACAGACACATCCGCAGCGCCGGCGCATACCACAACAGCATGCGGCCAGACGGCCACGGGAAGATCCCCTCGCGGTAGGCTGCGGCGACGCGGTCCGGATCGAGGTCGCCACCGAAGGCGAGTATGCCGTCGCGGTCGGCCCGGTCGACCGGCGGAAAGATATGTTCAGGTCCAAGCTGGTATGGCATCGTACTTCGAGGTTGCGGGAGCGGAGCGAAGCGGCCAAGACTGCCACCAGACTCCACCCTACACACATTGGAGTCTCCCTCTCTCACAAAGATGCAGGCGATGACGATGGGGTCCCCCAATTTGCCCAGTCAAGGGCCCGTTTCTGCCAACCTCGCATGGCTTTTTGCCGGGCTGCTTCTGCTCGCCGGCTGTCGCTCCTCCTCCGAACCGGCGCCTCCCCCTGCCGCGCCAGCCGCGCAGCTCGTCGACCCCACCGCCCGACCCATCGTTGTGGCACCCATCCGAGGCGAGCGCCCCGACAGCTGGATCCGCTCGCTCCCCGACCGGCCAGCCATCGTCCTCGCGGTCGACCTCCGCTCGCTCATGGCAACCGTCATCGATGGCCCATGGAACCTGCTCGGCCTCTCGCAGGAGCAGTATGCTGGCGCCGTCGCGAAGTGGGTTGGCAAGTTCGACAGCCGCCCCGACCTGGCGAACGCCGTCAAGCAGCTCCGCTGGGAGGCGGCATCGACCATCGTCCTCGCTGCGTGGGGAGCAGAGCAGGGCGGCGCGGAGAGCACCATCCTGCTCACCGATCCCGCTGCCCTCGACCTGCCGCTCCGCGACGGCGGCCCGCCCGCCTCGCTCACCAACACCCGCTTCCGTGCTGCCCTGCGCGGCAGCCGACTCCTCGTTGGCGATGGCCCGGCCTTCGACCAGGCGCTTGCAGTGCATGCCGGTTTCAACCCCGAGGCCCGCTGGCCCGAGGGCTGGGCCAAGCTCCCCGCAAAGGCCTTCGTCACCCTCTGGCTCGACCCATCGGTCCCCTCACCCAAGTCCCTCACCGACCTCCAGAAGGGCCACCAGCTCATCGCAGCCGGCCTCTCCTCCGATGGCAGCGCGGTTGTTCTCCACAGCGCGCAGCAGCCCTGGCTCGCACCGGCCACATCCCGCGGCTTTGAGATGGGACGGTCGCTCCTCGCGTCGCAGCGCGTCGACGCATCCGCCGCCACCAAGCCGCTCTGGGACTACGCCGACCTCCTCCATCGCGCCATCTGGTCCCGCGTCGCACTCTCTTCAGGCGCCGGCGTGGAGCAGCTCCGACTCCTCCCGCCAGCCTGCGGAAACGCCGCAAACAACCTCACCATCGCGGCCATCGTTGCCACCCTCATTCAGCGCTCCGGGCTCGGGCCACTGCCGGCTGGCCCCTTCGTCACACCCACCGTCCGGCTCCAGGAAGACTGCTCCGGAATCGCCGGCCCGGCCCCCCGCCTGCCCCGCTCGCTCGTCTCGCTCGCCTCCGCAGAGACAAGGGGCGGCGCCCTCTTCCTCCTCGCCGACAGCGGCGCGCTGCTTCGAGCTCACCTCCCCAGCCTCTTCGGCCTCCTCCCCTTCACCCTCCACGCCGACGAACTCACCCAGACGCTCGGTGCCAACCCCTTCGGCCTCCGCGGCTGGGGCGACAGCGAGGGCTCCGGCGCCTTCTTCATCGAGCAGGCCACCAACGCCAGCGTCGCCGTCCTCCACCCCGGCGCAGCCGACCTCCCCTGGGTCAAGTCGCTGACGGCCGGCCTCGACACCGCGACCGACAAGCGGCGCGGCTGGATTGCAGCCCGCGGCGAGCCCTCCATCGCAACACGGCTGGCCGCCCCTCCTTCGCCGACCAGCAGCTGGCGCCGCGGCGCTACGCTGCCGCCCACCGACGCCCTCCTCGCGCTCATGCTCAACCGCACCTACCTCGCCGCCATCGTCTCCTACGCGGCCCGCCCCGACCTGCAGCAGGCCCTCGCCCGCGCCGAGGTCGTCGCCTTCTCGCTCCGCGCTGACCTCTCGCCCGTGCTCTCGGTCTGGCTCCCCACAGGCGCAGCCGATGCGGCCTCGCTCCTCCATGACGCCGTCCAGGAGGGCGTCGCCAAAGCCACGCACAGTGCCGACGAGGAGGGCTCTGCGGGCGCCACCGTTGCAGACGCTCTCAAGCTCGTGACCGTCGAGGCGCTCGACGACAACCGCCTCCAAATCTCGCTCTCGCGCGGAGGCCCCTTCGTCATGGCAGCCGCTGCCATGCTCGCAGCCCCCATCGCCGCAGAGGTCTACGGCCTGGCCGGCCGCATCAGCGCAGCGGCGGTCGCCCCCAAGCCGGCAAAGCCTCCGGCACCGCCTACCCGCCCCTAGTTGCCCGAACCGGAACCCTCGCCGCAGTCTTCAGGCGGCGCCGGGATCTGCTCTGCATCGTTGCAGGCATCGGCGAGGAAGGTGGCCGAGAGGAAGTCCGTCGCCCGCTGCAAAGCGAAGGTGGAGGGCGCCAGGCTCAGACTGATGGGCTCGCTCGCCTGGCCGGTCACATTGCCACAGGCAAAGTTGCTGTCGCGGAAGCTCGCATCCACAAAGTTGATGTCGGCCAGAATGTCCCGGCCCGTGAGCGAGTTGGCCTCGCCGATGATGCGCAGCCCGGCGACCGTCAGGTTGAAGCTCCGGTCATCGCCGATGGTCACGCCCGTCACCACGATCGGGGTGCCAGCAGGCGCGCGGGCGCCGGTCGTCCGAGGCGTGCGGCTGCCGTCGTCGGCGATGATGTCGTCGGTCGCAAGCGGCTGGAAGGTGAAGGTGTAGCTGCCCGAGCCGTCGGCCGCGATCTCCGTCGAGATCAGGAGCGGGTGTTCGTCGCGGCGGTCGAGCGGGAAGACATTGACGCCCAGCAGGTAGGTGCCAATCGCCTCGAACGGAGCGGGCGTGCAGCCCTCGCAAATCTCTGCCGGTGCCGGGATCTCGGCCGCATCGTTGCAGTTGTCGGCGAGGAAGGTGGCCGAGAGGAAGTCGGTCGTCCGCTGGAAGGCGAAGGTCGAGGGGGCGAGGCTCAGGCTGATGGGCTCGCTCGCCTGTCCGGTCACATCGCCGCAGGCAAAGTTGCTGTCGCGGAAGGTAGCATTGACGAAGTTGATGTCGGCCAGGATGTCGCGGCCGGTGAGCGAGTTGGCCTCGCCAACAATGCGCAGCCCGGCGACCGTCAGGTTGAAGCTCCGGTCGTCGCCGATCGTCACGCCGGTCACCACGATGGCCGCGCCAACGGGCTCCCGCGCCCCGGTTGGGCGGGGCGACCGGCTACCATCGTCCGCGATGATGTCGTCGGTCGCAAGCGGCTGGAAGGTGAAGGAGTAGCTGCCCGAGCCATCGGCCACCACCTCGGTCGAGATCAGCAGCGGGAATTCGTCGCGCCGGTCGAGCGGGAAGACATTCACACCCAGCAGGTAGGTGCCGACGGGATCGAAGGGAGCCGGCGTGCAGGTCACGCCGCTGCCCGAGCCCGCATCGGAACCCGAATCGAAGGCGGTGTCGGCTGCGCCCGTATCGGCCGAGCCGGTGTCTTCCGCCGCAAGTCGGGCCTCCTCGAACTCCCCAAGCCGCCCCTCGGGGTCGGGCGTCGTGCAGCCGGTCAGCGCGCTCCCGACGGAGAGCAGCAGCGCAAAGAGGGAAGGAGTTAGAGCAGTCGCAACGCGCAGATTCATGGCATGCCTCGGCGGCGGGTGTATCGCGCTGCATCGCACAGTTCTTGACGAACTGCAAAACAACGCGGAAGGTTCGACCGCTCCCTCAGGCGCCCGCAACGGGTCTCTGCGAGCCCCTCTGTCGCTACGGATCCACATGACGAACTCCGTCCTCTCTCGCACCCTGGCCTCCATCTCGCTCGTCGGCCTCGCCGCCCTCGCGCTCCCCCAGACCGCCAGTGCGAGCGGATTCGCAGTGGCCCGTTTCGGCGGCCCCCACGGCAACCCCGTCGATAGCCACCCCGCCTCCATCTACTACAACCCCGCAGGCCTCCTCGGGCAGGCTGGCCAGCGCTACTACCTCGACGTCACCTATGCGCAGCGGAACGCCACCTACGAGCGCGACCTCGACGGCACCCTCCAGGACAATGTCCGCGCCGATGACCCGGCCCTACTGGCCGCCAACGGCGGCAAGGGCACACTCTCCAACCAGGTGGTGTCGCCCATGCTCGGCGCGAGCGGCAACGTGGGCGCCAACTTCGCCTGGGGCGCCGGCTTCTTCGTGCCATTTGGCGGCGCCGCAGCCTGGGACAAGGTCGATGCCAACGCCTCTAACCCCTACCCAGGCGCCATCGACGGACCCCAGCGCTGGTTCACCATCGACGGCACGCTCAAGACCATCGCCGTGGCCGTCGGCGGCGCCCAACGCATCCCTGCAGCGCACCTCACGCTCGGCCTCTCCGCCAACCTCTATGACACCTCGATCGATACCCTGCGTGCCCGCGTCTCCGCCAACACGGACGATGTCTACAACGAAGGCCGAAGCCGTATCGACGTGAAGGGCACCGACTGGGGCATTGGCGCAGGCCTCATCTGGGAGCCCCGGCCGAACGACCTCTGGATCGGACTCAGCTACCAGTCCCGCCCCAACCTCACCGGCGAGATGGTACTCGAAGGCGGCCTGACCAACATCCTGGGCGGCCCACCCGAAACAAACGACGTCATCCTCACCTCGACGCTCCCCGACGTCTATCGGCTCGGACTCAAGAAGCGAATCAACGGCCGAGACGAGTTCCGCCTCTTCGGAGACTTCACCCGCTGGAGCACCTTCGACCAGCAGTGTCTGATCGAGAAGAAGGTGCTCGGCGATGCCGACCCCTTCGAGTTCTGTGCGACCAAGGATGATGGTTCGGCGGTAATCCCCGCCAACGGCTCGCGCGTTACCGTCAACCTCTTCCGCCGGTGGGAAGATGCATGGGGCGTCCGTACCGGCTACTCCCACTACCTCGCGGGCGGCACCGAGCTCTTCGCCGACCTCGGCTACGACGCCAACGCCATCCCCGATACCGCCCTCGAGCCCTCCCTGATGGACATGGACAAGGTCAGCGCCGGTCTCGGCGCCACCTTCGCCCTCATGCCTACGCTCGACATCTCCGTCTCCGCCAACAACATCTTCTACGCCGACCGCTCCACCAAGGCGTCGGACTTCAACGCCCTCAAGGACCCGAGCAAGAGCCCCAATCCGGCAGGCGATTTCACGCAGAACGTCTTCTTCATCAACGTGGGCCTGCTCTACCACACCGCCCCGACCGTCGCCGCCGCCGTGACGGCAGAAGACCTCTAAGAGGCCTGCGTCGGACTAGCGGCCCCGCGGAATCTGCTGCGGGTAGTGCACACCCGACTGACGCCAGCGCGCCGCCTCCGCCACCGGAATCGAGGCCTGATGCCACGCCACCGCAGACCGGCCGCCAAACCCCATCTTGATCCAGGGTCGCGCGGTATCGAGTGACATCCCTCGCCAGTGAAAGTGGCTCGCTGCATAAGGGTCGGGCACGCCAGCCTCCAACCAGCGCGAGGCCTCCTCAGGGCCAATGCCGGCAAGGTACCACTGGCCCGCGGAGTAGGGCGCAAACCCCCGCGCTGTCCAGGCCGTTACGGCCTCGTCGCGGATGCCCGCCTCCTTGAAACCGAAGGCCTCCGTGGGCTCCAGCCGCAGATAGTCGAGGTCTAGAATCCGATGGCTGAAGGCCAGCGGAAGCAGCAGCGTCTCGTCCAGCAGCTGGCTCACAAAGGCTGCGGGGATCTCGTCGTGCCGCATGAACCAGTCCCAGAGCTTCTGCGACCGAACCACGAGGTCTCGGTTGGCACCCACGTGTGGCTGCCAACGCTGCACCACCTCCGGTGCGCGGACCCGCGCCCCATAAGACACCAACCCCTGCACAAACAGGTCGCGCGACATCGCCTCCTGGCTGGCAGCCGCGAGCCGAAAGGCGAGCGCCCCACGGTCCCGCATCAGGTTCTCGCGCGACGACTTGCTCGATACCTCGCGCAGGCTCCACACCAGGTGGCCCCGGTGGGTGTTCAGCATCGCCTCTGCCAGCTGCACATCAGCATCGCTCGCCTGCTCTCCGGCGAGCCAGAAATCGCCCGACTCCCAGCGCTCCCGCCACGCCGTCAGGTTCTCCACCGCCCTCCGGCATTGCGCCATCGTCGGGTTCAGCTCACCCGTGGCGTCTGTGCTGCCCAGCAGCGTCAGGAGATTCGTCATCCCCTGATAACTCGACCAGAGCACATTCAGCAGCGCATGCGTTCTGTAGAGGGCGTCAGCAGTCAAAAAGTCACCAAGGCGGAGATCGACGGGCAGTGCCGCCCATCTGCCCCGATTTCACCCTTCCCGTCAACTGCGCGGCGGGCCAAAGACAACTAGGCCCTCGTCGGGTGAGCCGCAGTCCGCGTCTCTGCAGGAGTGACCTTGGAGCCGCCCCACAGATTCACATGCAGCACCTCCGAGATGACGCCGCTGTCGTCGCCAAGCCCCAGATACTGATGCGCCGGGACCGAGTTCCGGAGCATGAAGCCGAACAACTTCAACCGGAGCAAGACCAGCAGGCTCTTGCCCTTGTAGTGCAGGTGATCCTGCCCCACGAGAACCAGCCATCGCTTTGCACTACCCGGAAGCCGGAGCTTGTTCTTGTCCTTCGCCGTCGCCAGCGCCTTCCGCACCGAAGGGACCTCCATGTAGCCGTAGTGAAGCCGCAGAGCGACCACCGAGCCGAGCACTTCGTCGCGGCAGAACTCCACAAACTCCACCCGCTCGCGCCACGACACCACCGGGCGCTTCTCCTGAATGACCGTCACGAAGATGATATGGCGCGGCGTGATCCCGAAGCGCTGGTGGAACATCTTCAGCACCGCCGGCACATGGTCGTCGAGGCTGTCGATGGGCCTGCTGCTCATCACCACGATCGACCGCTTGGACTGGACCCAGTCGCCCGCCTTCCGCCGCGCAAGCATCTCGGCAACCGTCTCGGGCTCCACCTGCTCCTCCAGCCCGGCAGCCACCTCGGCCCGGCCCCACTTCCATGTCAGCATGACCATGAAGACAATGCTACCGAGAACCAAGGGAACCCAGCCGCCGTCCATGAACTTCAAGCTCGTCGCAACCAGCAAGATGCTGTCTACCAGGAAGAACGAGCCGAAGATCAATGTCGCGCGGGCTGTGCTCCAGCCCCACCGGTAACGCGCCAGCGCCCACATGCCCAGCGAAGTGACCGCCATCACGCCGCAGACCGCGAACCCGTATGCGGCGGCCAGAGCACTGCTGGAGCGGAAGGTGACGACCAGTAGCAGACAGCCCACCGCGAGGGCCCAGTTCACCGCAGGAATGTAGACCTGCCCCATGTGCTCATCGTTGGTATGCTCGATCCGAAGGCGCGGGAAGAGCCCGAGCGCGATTGCCTGACGCGTGACGCTGAATGCACCCGAGATGAGCGACTGAGATGCAATCACCGTCGCCGCAGTCGCCAGAATCACCATCGGGATCAGGCCCCACGAGGGCACCATGCTGAAGAACAGGTTGTTCCCCTCGACAGGGCTTCCGCTGTATAGCCAGGCGCCTTGGCCGAGGTAGATGAGCATGAGCGCAGGAAACGGCACCGCCAGCCAGGCAATCTGGATGGCGCGCCGGCCAAAGTGACCCATGTCTGCGAACAGCGCTTCACAGCCGGTGACCGCAAGTACCACGGTTCCAAGCGCCATCAGAGAGCCGTGAATGCCGCAGTCATGAAGGAACCAGAGCGCATTCAACGGATTGAAGGCAGAAAGAATTCTTGGGTCTCGAATGATGCCGCTCAGCCCCAAGGCAGCTAAACTGAGGAACCAGAGAAGCACCACCGGCCCGAACCAGACCCCAACCGCATGCGTGCCCCGTTTCTGAACCCAGAACAGCGCGATGATGATGCCGCACGTGATCGGCAGAATGTAGGGTTCAAAGGTATTCGTAACGAACTTCAGCCCCTCCACCGCAGAGAGCACCGAAATCGCAGGTGTGATGACGCCCTCGCCGTAGAGAAGCCCCGCCGCTAGCACGAGCGCGTATCCAATCGCGCGAACCGCGCCGGTGTTCTGGCCAGACAGCAGCGCGAGCAGTGCAAACCCTCCTCCTTCGCCATCGTGGTCGGCACGGAGAACAAAGGCCACATACTTCATCGTCACGACGAGAATCAGACCCCACAGGATGATGCTCGTGGCACCGATGATGTGCTCTGGCGTATTCGATACGCCACCGTGGCCGAAGAAGATCTCCGACATCGTGTAGAGCGGGCTCGTGCCGATGTCGCCGAAGACGACACCGAGCGCGCCCAGACAGAGCCCGATGAGCGCCTTGTTGCCCATTGGCTGCGTTCCATGGCTGGTCTGCCCAGCGCCGCTTTCCTGTTCCGACATGTTGCTCTGGTAGAGGTAGGTTCGTCTCGCAGGCCGCCCCTTCGCGCCACTGCTCACAACCGCGCGCAGCCCCGATTTTTCGGGGGCCTCGCGCAAGGGACTCGGCTGCTAGCACTCGCTC
>JBIIFW010000101.1:0-8160 GCA_044236985.1 Bradymonadia bacterium
GTGGGCCAGTGCGAGCGAGGCCTCCAGTTCTGCATCAACGGTGTTCGCTCCGAGTGTCTGGCCGCCCCCGCGGTCGCCAGCGGTGGTGCCCTCGTTGACTGCTCCGCCGATCGCACCGTCTGCGGCGCCGGCTCCTTCTGTGTCGACGAGGCCCTCGAGCCCAACGAAGACCTGGCCGATGGCTGCGAGCGCGTCTGCGCCGCCGGCGAGATTCCCGCCGAAGACCGCTGCGTCCTGAACGCCGCTGCCACCAACTGCACCCGCTCTGTCTGCCGCACCACCCAAGACGCCGGCGCCTGCACCGACGACGCCGGCTGCGACAACGGCTTCGCCTGCGTTCAGGCCGTCTGCCGCCGTATCAACGTGGCCCCCACCGACGAGCTCTGCAACGGACTCGACGACAACTGCGATGGCATGGTCGACAACAAGACCGGCATCTCCGGCTCCGAGGTCTGCGCCCAGTGCCCCTTCAACATGGTCAAGGTTCAGGCTGTTACCCCCTCCGGTGCCGCCGCCGATGTCTGTGTCGACCTCTACGAGGCCTCCCGCCCCGATGCCACCAGCTCCGAGCAGGGCCAGTTAGGATACTACGCCCAGAGCGTCGCCGGCGTCCTTCCCTGGACCGGTGTCACCGCTGAAGAGGCTACGGCCGCCTGCCAGGGAGAGGACTACTATTCCTACTTCAAGCCCGGCCCGCGCCCCATCAAGAGCAAGCGCCTCTGCAGCTACTTCGAGTACGAGCAGGCCTGCGGTGGCGTGAACGGCGACCCGAACAGCGACTACGCCTACCCCTACTCCACCTCCCGCGCAGGCGACCAGTTCGTTGCCGGCGCCTGCAACGACGCCAGCAGCGCCAACGGTCTCCAGCCCACCGGCACCTCCACCTGCGGCTTCGACTTCCAGACCGCCGCCGGCGACATCGTCACCACCTACGACATGGTCGGCAACGCCGCCGAGTGGGTCCGTGGCCCCGGCTCCAACCTCATCGCAGGTGGCAGCTATCTCGAGACGCCCGCCGCCACCACCCGCACCCGCAGTGGTTCGCCCACCCGCAGCGGGCCGGTGCTCTCCTGCACCGACCTCTCGCTGGCACCCGCCGCCGCCGACTCTGCCGACGATATCGGCTTCCGCTGCTGCACAGCTGTCACGCCCTAGCCAGACCGACCCCCAGTGCCGCCTCTGCGGCACCAGGCCAGCCCCGAATTTGGGCCTCTCACTTGGTGAAGGTTCCGTAGAGCGGCATCCAACCGCACCGGCACTCCGCGCAGGTGCAGAGCGGGTCTGGGAGAGGCGGGATCATGGGGTAACCCTGAGCGTCTGTCGGGAGTTCGTTCATCATGAACTCCTCGCCGTCGTGGGCGGCGCAGTGGGCGCAGCGATTTCCATCAGGGATGGAGCAGCGGATGATCTTGATCTCATCCATGCGCCAGTGCCGGCCGGCCGCCTCGATGGTCACCACGCCGTCCCCTACGTCGGGGCGGGGCTTCGTCACGCCGAGACCTGAAGCGCCGCAGCGATGCGCCGGATGCCCGTCGTAATCCGCTCCTCGCTCGTCGCGTAACTCAGCCGCAGGAAACCAGGGGCCCCAAACGGCGTGCCCGGAACCACCGCAACCCGTGCCCGCTCAAGCAGGTAGGTCGCTAAGTCCACATCAGTCTTTACCTCGAAGCCATCATAGGTGCGGCCCAGATAGGCCGAAAAGTCGGGCAAGAGGTAGAATGCGCCGCGCGGCCGTGGCACCGACACACCAGGAATCTCCTGCAGCAGCGACAGCGCAAGATCGCGGCGCTCGGCAAACCGGGCCCGCATCGGCGCAATGAGCGTATCGCCTTGGCGCAGCCCCTCGGCGGCACCCGCCTGCACAATCGAGCTCGGGTTGCTGGTGCTCTGCGACTGCAGGTTGGTCATCGCAGCCACGAGCTCCTTGGGTGCCAGCGTGTAGCCGAGCCGCCAGCCGGTCATGGCAAACGACTTCGAGGAGCCACTCACCAGAACATATCGGTCGCGGAGCGAGGGCGCGAGCGTGAGGAGCTCGGTGTAGGCGAGCCCGTCGAAGACGAGCGCCTCGTAGATGGCGTCGCTGATGACCACGATGTTGGGGTGGCGCTCCAACCAGGCCGCAATCGGACGAAGCTGATCGGCATCCCAGAAGGCACCAGTCGGATTCGACGGGTTGTTGATGATGATGGCCCGGGTCCGCTCCGTGACGACCGCGTCGAGCGCCTCGATGGAGGGAACAAAGTCGTCCTCCGGGCGGCCCTGCACGATGACAGGAAGTGCGCCGGCCATCTCAATCTGAACAGGGTAGCTGACCCAGAACGGGGCAGGCAGAATCACCTCATCGCCCGGGTCGAGCAGGGCGAGAAAGAGGTTGTAGAGCGAGTGCTTGCCGCCGCAGGAGGCGATGATCTCAGCGTCGCTGTAGGAGACCCCCAGCCGCGGCTCGTAGTAGCCGCGAATGGCGGCCTTGAGCTCTGCAGTACCACCAACGGCGGTGTACTTGGTCTGACCCGCCTCCATGGCCCGTATGACAGCGTCACAGATGGGCTTCGGCGTCACAAAGTCGGGCTCGCCTGTGCCAAAGGAGACGACATCCACCCCTTGGGCGATGAGCGCCTTGGCCTTTGCATCGATGGCGAGCGTTGGAGAGGCCGGAATCTGCTGCACCCGCTGAGAAACTCGCATCACGCTCCCTTGCCCTGAAGTTGCCTGACCTTCGCGGTCAGTCGGGCCAGCGCCTGTGGCGGCACCGACCCGGAGATGTCGCCACCCAGCAGCGCCACCTCCTTCACCAGCCGTGAACTCACGAAGAAACTGCCCGGCTCTGCCATCAGAAAGACCGTCTCCACCTCCGGCGCAAGCCGGCGGTTCATGTTGGCCATCTGAGACTCATACTCGAAGTCCGCAACCGCACGGAGCCCGCGCAGAATCGAGTTGGCCCCCACCTCCCGCGCGTAGTTGACCAGCAGCCCCGAGAAGGTGGTCAGCCGCACCCGGTTCTCGTCGGGAAAGACCTCGCGCAAGATCTCCATCCGCTCCTCGACCGAGAACATCGGTGCCTTGTTCGGGTTGTGAACAATGGCGACCACGAGCTCATCACAGAGCGCCAATCCGCGCTCGATAATGTTCACATGCCCGTTGGTGAGCGGGTCGAAACTGCCGGGGTAGAGCGCAATTCGCTGCATTTCGTCTGCCGAGACACGGGAAGGTGCGCGGCTTCTAGCAGAATCAATGCGGTGCGTCACCCGAAAGCCGCCAGACGGTGATGACCGTATCGCCGTGCGCCCGATGGTGCACCGGCTCGGCGAGCGCCCCGAGCGGGGGGGCGTGGTCGCTCCCATCCTCCCAGACAAGCGTCGCGCCCGGAGCGATGAGGCGAGAAGCCGCGAGCGCCGTAACGAGCGCGACCGGGTCAACGGTGCCGTAGGGCGGGTCACAGAAGATGAGGTCGAAACTGCTCCCCGTCAGCCGGCTCAGCGCCTGCGGAAGCCGTCCGCCTACAATCCGGACCCGGTCTTGGTAGCGCAGCGCCGCAGTGTTGCGCTCCATGGCAGCGAGCGCGCCGCTGTCGCCGTCCACCATGACAGCCGAGGCAGCGCCGCGGCTCAGCGCCTCGAGCCCGAGCGCGCCGGATCCTGCAAAGAGGTCGAGCACACGAAGCCCCTCAAACCCCGCCTCCAGCCCGCCGTGTGCGAGTTGGTTGAAGAGCGACTCACGCACCTTCCCCGAGGTGGGGCGGGTGTTCATTCCGCGCGGTGCAAAGAGGGTCGCACCCTTTCGTTCGCCAGCGATGATGCGCACGCTCCTCCTTGGCCACGGCGGTGTTTCGAGAGCACCGCGCAGGGCGCCTTGTGCTGTGGCGCGGTGAGCCGGTCAAGTTCGCAGAGGCCCGATTCCCCTGGCTTCCTGTCGAAACTGATGCTGGGGGGTTGACCGTAACGAGGTCATCGTCTAGCAGCGGCTCCCTCTACCTACGGACCAATAGCTCAGGTGGTTAGAGCGCACGCTTGATAAGCGTGAAGTCGCAGGTTCAAGTCCTGCTTGGTCCACTTACCCGCCCGACGGGATCGTGTCGGGGCCTTAGCTCAGTTGGGAGAGCGCCGCCTTTGCAAGGCGGAAGTCATCGGTTCGAACCCGATAGGCTCCACTTTCACCAGAACAGCGCGACCCAAGCCGCAAAGAAGGCGGCAAGGGAGGCTGTGCTGGTGGCAGACCATCGAAGCCCACGAGGGCGAGGTGGAAACGGAAGCAACGCGTGGTGCGGTGCGGTCTCCGGCAGCGACAGGTCGTCCTCCAGCGGCGCGGGCGTAGGGGCTAGCGGTAGGCCCGCAAGCCCCGCTGCCGCCGGCTCGGAGACCAGCTCAAGGCTTACCGCGCCGAGCCGCAACGCGTCACCTGGCCACCACGGGCTCCACCCTTCGAACCTCTGTCCGTTGATCCAGCTCCGCTTCTCGCTGCTCTCGTCGAGCACCCAGAGCGCCGACCCATCCCAGCGCAGGCGTGCATGCCGACGGGAGACGGTCGGATGGGTGAGATGAAGGCTTGACCCGCCGTGTCGGCCGACGCAGTAGTCGCCGAGGTGAACGACCGATGCGACCGTCACTCTCTCGCCTGCAACCGACACAATGACCTTCATGTTGAAGCTCCTGCGCTCAATCCTAACCCCCGCAGATCTGCCACGAATCGCTGGCCCCTTCATTATGTTTTTGGGCTCGGCTGTTTTCTGTTCAAGTATCTGTTTTGCATCAGAAAACGAGGTTTCGATCCGCTTCGACGGCGCTGTCGCGCCCTATGCAAAGATCGAATGGGTCTGGGGTGAGCGAGACGGCTTCGGTTCGTTGGGCGTAACGCGGGCCCACGCAGGCCAGCTCGGTTCATTCGCCGTCGTCGCCCTTCGCGGGGAGGGCGCGCTCGCTGCGGCTGCGGACGAGCTCCGCGGTTGTCTGTCGCTACCCCACCGGCCCCCCACCGCAGGTGAGCCCATGCTGACGCTGACCACCGAGCTCACAGAAGAGGCCGTGGAGGAGCAGACCTCGCTCGCCGCCTCGGGTGTGGCGGCCGATTGCATGCGGGCGGTGGTGCTGCGCGAAGCGGGCGACGGCTTTCTCGCGCGGCCCTACGAGCACCCCTTCTGGGTGCAGGGCGAGTTCGGTACCCTGCGGACCAACACCGACCTGCCGGCAGAGCTCTGGGTGGACGGCCGAAGGACTGGGCGGGTCACGCCGGTCAGCGGACTTCGCTTGGAGGCCGGTCCGCACACCCTCTCGTGGCGTGCCATCGCGGTGGACTGGCAGCGCACGGAGGGCATCGTCGTCGAGCCAGGTCGGACGGTAACGCTCAACGTCTACCTCGAGCCGGCCCTCTAGGCGGCGGTGCGGAGCAGGGTAGGGGGCGCAGTGCCCGCCGCGCAGGCCGCGGTGATGACCACCTCCGTCACACCCTCCATGGTCGGCAGGTCGAACATGATGTCCAGCATGACCTGCTCCATGATCGCGCGCAGGCCGCGCGCCCCGCTCTTTCGCTTTACGGCGAGCGCAACAACGTGGGCAAGCGCATCGTCGTCGAAGCGGAGCTTGACCCCTTCGATCTCGAACATGCGCTGGTACTGCTTCACCAGCGCGTTCTTGGGGCGCCAGAGAATCTCCACGAGCGCCGCCTCGTCGAGGTCGTCGAGCGTAACGACTACGGGGAGCCGCCCGATGAATTCGGGGATCAGGCCGTAGGCGGCGAGGTCTTCGCTCCGCACCTGCCGGAGAATCTCATTGCGCGACGCAAGGTCGCCGGAGGTGGTGGCGCCGAAGCCGATGACCGACTTCTTGAGCCGGCGGGCGATGATCTCCTCGAGCCCTTCGAAGCTGCCGCAGCAGATGAAGAGCACATTCTTGGTGTCGATCTGGATGAGCTCCTGCTGCGGCCGGTTCCGGTTGCCGTCGGGCGGGATGGAGACCTTCTGGCTCTCGATGATCTTGAGCAGCGCCTGCTGCACCCCTTCGCCACCGACGTCGCGCGTCGAAGCGGCACTGCCGCCCGAGCGCCCGATCTTGTCGACTTCATCGATGCAGACCACTCCCTTTGCGGCCAGCTCCGTATCCCGGTTGGCTGCCAGCCAGAGGTTCTTGATCAGCCCCTCCACATCCTCACCCACATATCCGGCCTCGGTGAGGCTGGTCGCGTCGGCCATGGTGAAGGGGACGCCCAGTTTCTTCGCGATGGAGCGGGCGAGGAGCGTCTTGCCCGAGCCGGTCGGGCCGATCACCAGGATGTTGCTCTTGGTCAGTTCGACCTCGTCGCTGCCGTCGTTCTCGGCGCGCAGCCGCTTGAAATGGTTGTAGACTGCGACTGCGAGCACCGTCTTGGCTCGGTCTTGCCCAACCGCATGCTCGTCAAGATAGCTCTTGATGGCACGGGGGCGGAGGTCGTTGAGGAGGGTGGTACCAGGCTCCTCGTCGCGGACAGGGTCGTCGGCGAGGATCTCGCTGCAGAGTTTGATGCAATCATCGCAGATGGCTGCGCCGGCGACGCCGGCGGTGAGCTGCCCGAGGTCGGAAACCTCCTTGGTGCAGAAGGAGCAGCGGAGGCGGACAGGGGCTTCGGCGTCGGTCACGGTAGGCTCAAAAGAGGGCTGGCCTGCTTGACACGCAGGGGAGGGCAGTCTAGGTGCGCCCCTTCCGTGAAGCAAGCGCGCCGCTTCGGCGTTCGGCACTTTGCAGAGACCACCTACCAAGCGATCCCATGAGCGTAAAAGTCCGTATGCAGCGCCACGGCGCCAAGAAGCGCCCGTACTACCGTATCGTCGTCGCCGACTCCCACTCGCCGCGTGACGGCAAGTTCCTGGAGCTCGTTGGCACCTACGACCCCAGCCGCAGCCCCGCACTGCTCGACATCAAGCTCGATCGCGTGGAGCACTGGATTGGCCTTGGCGCTCAGCCCTCGGACACCGTTCGTACGCTCATCAACCGCCTCAAGCGCGGCCTGACCCAGACCCGCGCCGAGCGCGACGCCTCGCAGAAGGAGGCCCTCCACGCCGCCCGAAAGGCGACCTACGAGAACGCCAAGGCTGTCGAGGCTCCCTCCCTGTCGGCCTCCGAATAAGTCGAGAGGCGCGCCATGGCGGATTTCAAACTCGAACCCTTGGCGCGCATCCTGATGGAGCCCATCGTCAGCGGTGAGGCGACCATGACCTTCAAGGAGGAGGCCGACCTGTCGAGCAACAAACTGCTCGTCACCGTCTCCGCCGGAGAGCTCGGCCGTCTCATCGGCACCAGAGGTGCCACCGCGCAGGCCATCCGCCGCGTGCTCGACTTCGGCGCCGCCCAGCAGGGCCGCCGCTGCTCCATCGATGTTGTCGAATCCTAACGACACGCTCATCCCTGTCGGCCGTCTGGGCAAACCGCACGGACTCCGCGGGCAGCTGACGCTCCACCTCCACCACCCGGACTCGGACCGGATCTGGAAGGCGAAGGAGCTCATCCTCCGCGATGGCGCAGGCGACCGGACCGTCCGTGTCGAGCGGCTCGAACGGGTCACCAAGGGTGGCATCGTCTTGCTCGCAGGGTGCACCAGCCGTGAGGCCGCCGACACCCTCGTCCATGCCGAGGTACTCGTGCCCAGCAGCTTCTTCCCGCCACTGGCCGAGGGTGAGGGCTTTTACGCCTTTCAACTCGAGGGGCTCACCGCACTCTCCGAGACGGGCGAGAAGGTTGGCGTAGTAGCCACGCTCACCTCCTTCGGAGCCGGCGACATCCTGGTTGTAGATGTTCCGGGCGACAGCTGGCTCCTCCCCTTCGCCGAACCCTATGTCGGCCAGGTCGATCTGGTGGCCCGAACCGTCGTCGTGCGTCCGCTGGAAGAGGTATGAGTGACCGCGCCGCCTTCGGCGTGGGCCTTGTAACGCTCTTCCCGGAGTTCTTCACCGGCCCGCTTTCGCTCAGCATCCCCGGTCGGGCCGAGCTGTCTGGTGCGGCCCGTTGGTCCTACTTCAACCCGCGCGACTACGCGACCAACCGCCACCGCACGGTAGACGACGCCCCTTACGGCGGAGGGGCAGGCATGGTCATGCGCCCCACCGAGCTCGGGGCTGCAGTCGAAGCGGCGCGGGCTTCGAACCCTGGCGCCCCCGTGATCCTCATGACACCGCAGGGACGCCCGGTCAGCCAGCAG
>JBIIFW010000168.1:0-5667 GCA_044236985.1 Bradymonadia bacterium
CGCAACGGAGTGGCCCGAGCGGGCTGCCGAACCTGTCACTGCTCCGCTCCTCCTCGAGGTGCGCCGCCGCATCGCCGCCAGCAACGGCTGGCGCGCCCTCCGCGGCGTCTACCAGAGCCTCGGCGGCGAGCTCGTCCTGCCGGCCTCGCGCGACGAGGCCCGCGCCCAGGTCGCCATCCTCTCTGCCACGCTCGCGCAACTCAGCAGCCTCGAGCCACACCGCGAAGCACTCACCACCCTCGACCTCTGGCCCGCCCCCAGCGTTGTCGGCCTCGGCGCCTGGCGCAGCCGGCTCCTCCAACTCAGCGAGGCGCTCACCCTCCTGCAACAGGCCGCCACCGAGCGCGCCGCACTTCAGCGGATCTTCCCCACGCTCGGCGAATCCGCGACACCGCAGGCCCTCCGCGACCTGGCCGCCATCGTCGCTGCGCAGGGACGCGCCATCAGCGCAGCAGACCGTTCCATCGCCGCGGCGACCGCGCTCCACCCCACCGCCCGGCCACTCGTAGCACGCCTCTCCAACAAGCACGCCGATGCCCCGGCCGCCGCCTGGCGCTCCGCCATCTTGCGCGGCTGGGCGCAGGCGCAGGTCGACAGCATCGAGGCCCGCGAACCGGGCGTCGCACGCCTCGACAACACCACCAGCCTCGGCTCGCTTGAATCTGCCGAGGCACGCCTCCAGGCACTCACAGCGGAGCTCACCGCAAGCGCGGCCCAACGGGTGGTGGCGCTCCGCAACGAGGCCCCGCTCCTGCAGGTCGTCGACGCCGAGAAGGGCAAGCGCCGCACCGAGCTCCAGTCCACCAAAGAGGGGCTCCTCAAAGAGGCGCGCAAGCAGCGCAGCCGCATGCCGCTCCGCACCTTCGTCCGCACCTACGCAGAGGCTGGCCTCTTCGACCTCCTCCCCGTCTGGCTCGTCTCGCCCGAGACCCTCAGCGTCCTCTTCCCGCGCGAGCCCATCTTCGACCTCGTCATCATGGACGAGGCCTCGCAGTGCACCGTCGGCTCGGGCTTCCCCGTCCTGTTGCGCGGCCAGCGCGTCGTCATCGCTGGCGACGAGCACCAGATGCCCCCAACCAGCTTCTTCCAGAGCGCCGAGGACCCCGACGAGGTCCCCGAAGACGACCGCGAATCGCGCGAGCTCCTCGAGGGCGAATCGCTCCTCGTCCTCGCCCGCTCGCGCGTCCCCCACATCGGCCTGCGCTGGCACTACCGCTGCCTCTTCGAGGAGCTCATCGCCTTCTCCAACCACGCCATGTACCAGGGCAACCTCTCTACCATCCCGGCCACCCGAAGCGCTGCCGCGCAGGCCCAGATCAGCTGGATCCAGGTCGATGGGGCCACCTACCTCGAGGGCGTCAACAAGGTCGAAGCGGAGCGGGTCGTCGACCTCGTCGCAACCCTCATGGTCGACCGCCCCGGCGAGAGCCTCGGCATCGTCACCTTCAACATCCAGCAGCGCCAGACCATCCTCGATGCCCTCGACAGCCGCTGCGAATCCGACCCCCTCTTTGACCAGAACTACCGCACCGCGCTCGCACGCGAACGCATGGATGAGCGGCCCTTCGTCAAGAACCTCGAGTCCGTGCAGGGCGACGAGCGCGACATCATCATCTTCTCGCTCGGCCACGCTCCGGCGCAGCGCAAACGCAAAGATGGAAGCAACGAACGCTACGTCCCCGCTCGCTTCGGCCCGCTAGGCCAGAAGGGTGGTGAGCGCCGCCTCAACGTCGCCGTCTCCCGCGCAAAGCGGCAGATCTGCATCGTGGCCTCCTTCGAGCCGACGATGCTCTCCGTCGCCAACACCACCCACGAAGGACCCCGTCTCTTCAAGGCCTTCCTCGAGTTCGCCTGGCACCTCTCCGCCGGCCGCAAGGCGCAGGCAGAACGCACCCTCGAACTCCTCCGCGCCTACCGCCAGGCCGCAAAGCCCTCCGCTGCAAGCCGGCGCCCCGCCTTCCTCCACCCGCTCAAGGTCCAGGTCGCGCTGGCGCTCGAGGGGCTCGGACACTCCACCCAGCTCGATGTCGGCACCTCCTCCTTCCGCGTCCCCGTCGCCGTCGTCGCCCCAGGCGACCCCCACAGCTACGCGCTCGGCATCCTCTGCGACGAGGGGAGCCAGGTCGAGTCGGCCCATGCCCGCCACGTCCACACACCGCAGGTCCTTTCGGCCCGCGGCTGGAAGACCCTCTCCATCAGCGCGCGCGACTGGCACCGCGACCGCGACGCGGAGCTTGCCCGCATCACGGCTGCCCTTTCCGCACCCCGCTGAGTCGCCGGCCTAGGCCAGCTTCTCCGTGCAGAGCCAGCTCCATGCGATGATGGAGTTCTGCGGGTTCACACCCAGGTTGGTCGGGAAGGTAGAGCTGTCGAGCACATAGAGGCCCGGCATCTCGTGCACCTGACCGTCGAAACCGACGACGCTCTGCTTGCGATCGGCGCCCATCACAGCGGTGCCGAACATGTGCGAGGCGATGCCGTGGTAGCGGTTGGGGCTGTTGTCGAGCTGGTCGAGCGCCTCCATCTGGTCGGGGTGGTCCATCCGCTTCGGAAGGCCGTGAACGCCCGGAGAGACCGACTTCGCGCCAGCAGCAAAGAGCATCTTCGCCATCAGCTTGAGCCCCCGCTTGAGGCGCACCACATCACCATCGGTCATGTCGTACTTGATGCGCGTCCGGCCCGTGAAGTCGCGGTAGACGCGGCCATGGGCCTCGGAGCGAACATGCACGCCCCAGCAGGCCAGATGACCCACGCGCTCCACGTTCTGCATCAGCTTCTTGCCGTAGCCATCGAACCGCGCAGCCGCGTTGTCGAGCGGAATGGAGACCGTCTCGAACTTGAGCCGGTCGGTCCAGAGATGGGTCGACTCGTAGCCCTGCGTCACGCTCTCCCACATCCGAACCGGCTCTTCGAATTCACCGAGCAGGCTGATGCCGGGATGGCACTGGAACCGCTGGCCAACGAGCCCGCTCTCCTTGCCGATACCGCTCGCTGCAAGCAGGAGTGGCGTCTGGATGGCACTCGCCGCGAGCAGCACGGCCCGACGCGCACGGAAGGTCGCCTTCGGCCCCTTCAGACGGTCTGGCGACGAGACGAACCGCGCCTCGACGAGCCCGGCGCGGCCGTTCACACGCACAATCTTCGAGACCCGGCACTCGGCGTAGAGCCGCGCACCCTTGCGCAGGGAGAAGGGCAGGTAGGTCTGGTCCATGCTCTGCTTGGCAGCCGTGGGGCAGCCCTGGATGCAGCGCGACGAACCCTCGCAGCCCACCACGTTGCGGCGGATCGGGTTGTGCGAAAAGCCGATGGCCTCGAGACCATCGCGGAGCAGCGTATTGTGGCGGCCCAGCACCTCTTCGGGCGCCGGCGCAATCTGCAGCTCCTGGTCCACACGATCGTAAATGCGCGAGAACTCCTCGAACGAGAGGTTCTCCGGCAACTTGTGGTCACGCACCCACTCCGCATGCAGCTCCGGCTTCATGCGGTGGCAGATGGCGCCGTTCATCGTCGTCGTGCCGCCCACGCCCATGCCCTGAATGATGGGCAGGAAGAGCCGCCCCTCGGCCACCTGAAAGCCGCAGTCGCGCCACGAGCTCCGGAACCCTGTCCAGACATCGTAGCCCCGCTCCTTCACCGGCACATAAGGGCCCTCTTCCACGAGGATAACGCTGTGGCCCGCATCGGTCAGAACACGTGCCGCGGTCGCCCCGCCGGCGCCGCTGCCGATGATGACGAAGTCGGCCTCGTCCTCAATCCGCGCCTGCCCCGACACCATCGAAAAGACCTGCATCCCCTCCGGGATCCGCTTCGGCTCAGCCATGACGCTCGGTCTCCTCAACCCAGTTCGGAACGCGGAAATCCGGCCGCTCGATACCTACCGCGCGCTGCACCTCGGCAGAGGCGCAGTAGGCCATCGATCCCATCATCTTGAACAGCGTCGGCAGCTCACGCAGCGCGTAGATGTTCGACATGGAGAGCTTCTCCAGCGCCGCAGACCGGCGCTCTTCGGAGAGCATGCCGAGCGGTACCGGGAGCGCGAAAGCCAGCAGCGGCGTGAAGAGATAGACCAGCCAGATGGCGGCCCGCATCCCCAGCATTGTGATCGGCGGACCAACACGAAAGACGTCGGTCACAAAGGCCTGCGTCGTCCGCATCTCGCTCGCCTTCCACGGCAGCGTCGCGACGCCCCCCGAGAAGGTCGCGTCGAACACCGTCAATATCCATCTCCGCTCAAACGAGAAGAGCTTCATGCAACCACCTCGGAATCCACCGGAACCCGAGTGAACTAGCAACGCCCCCCGCTTATGACTAGCGGGTCGGTTTTGTTATTTTGCCACAATCGGGGTCAGTTCCGATCCAACTCAGCGGACGATGCGGCCCGCGTCGTAGACCATGACCTCGATGAGGGGCTTGCGCTCGATCTCACGCCGAATCGCACCCATCACCGCGCGGCGGATCCCCTCCGCAATGGCCGGCTGGCTCCGACGCGACTCGCGGTCCAGCTTGCCGAAGGCCGTTGCAGCAGCCTCCTCGGCAATTTTGATGATCTCCTCTACCTCTTCGGCCACACCCATCGCCGACAGATGCGGCCCATCGAGCAGCTCCCCGCGACGAAGATCGACGGCTACAAAGACCGTCATCACGCCGCGGCGCGCCAGCCGCCGGCGCTCCCGCATCGCCTGGCCATCGACAGGGCCAAGCGCCGTGCCGTCGATTGCAATCCCGACAGCGTGGCGACGGCCGATGACCTTGGCACCCTTCGGCGCGATCTCCAGCACATCGCCGTTGTCGAGCACATGGGCCTCTTTCACGCCCAGCGTGCGCGCAAGCTCGGCGTGGCGCTTGAGGAAGCGATGCTCACCATGCACAGGCACGAAGATCTTCGGGCGAAGACACTCGATCATGAGCTGCTGCTCGTCGCGATAGGCGTGGCCCGAGACATGTACGCTCCGCTCGTCTTCGAGGAAGCGGGCGCCGCGGCGGGCGAGCATGTTGCGGATCCGGCTCACCCCCTTCTCGTTTCCGGGGATGACCCGCGACGAGAAGATGACCAGATCGTTTGGCGTCACTTCGAAGGAGCGCATCTCGCCCGTCGCAAGCTTGTTCATGGTCGCGCGGCTCTCGCCCTGGCTGCCGGAGCAGAGGAGCAGCAGCTGGTGGCGCGGCAGGTCGCGCGCGCTCTCGATGGAGGCGATGATGCCCTCGTGCGGCAACTTGAGCAGGCCGAGCTCGCGTGCGATGCCGACCAGCTTCTCCATCGACCGGCCGAGGAGGACGACCACGCGCCCCGTCTCTGCAGCGATGTCGCAGAGCGACTGCACGCGGAAGAGGTTGGTCGAAAAGAGCGCCACGAAGACCGCTTGGTTCGCTTCGGAGATGGCCTTACGAAGCCCCTCGCGCGCGTCGCGCTCCGAGCCCGAGCTCCCCGACCGCTCCACGTTGGTGGAGTCAGAGAAGAGCACCTGCACACCCTCGTTTCCGAGCTCGCGGAGCCGCTTCAGATCGGCAGGCGGCTCGTTGAGCGGGTTGGCATCGAGCTTGAAGTCAGCCGTATGGACGAAGAGCCCCGAGGTGGTGCGAATGGCCAGCGCACAGGTCTGCGGGATGCTGTGGTTGACATGGATGGCCTCGATCTCGAAGGGCCCCACCTTGAACCGGCTACCCGCC
>JBIIFW010000386.1:0-2903 GCA_044236985.1 Bradymonadia bacterium
CCAGGTCCCGCTCCTGCAGCGTCGCCCGGATCATCTCCGCCGCGAGCGGCGGCGCGTAGATCGGCAGATCGATCTGCTCCAGCAGGTAGGGCACCGCGCCGATGTGGTCGAAGTGGCCATGCGTGATGACGAGCCCTGCGATGCGGGTCTCGTTCTCCACCAGCCAGTCGAGGTCGGGCATGACCAGCTCAACGCCCAACGTCTCCTCATCCGGGAAGGTCATCCCGCAGTCGATGATTAGCAGCATCCCGTCCTGCTCGAGGACGGCACAGTTCATTCCAATTTCACCAAGGCCGCCAAGGGCGGAAAATCGTACGGGATTTGCCAAGTTAGGTCTACTTCCGGGACGCTCGCGCGTCGTGCACGGGAAGCGTAACGCGACCCTTGATTCTGAACTTCTGTCCGAGGCCCTGCTCGGCCACCAGGGCGCGACGCTTCGCCCGCGCGGGCGCTGCGTTGATCTCTTCGCCGAACTCCGCGCGCACCTCCGACTCGATCTGCTGCGGGATGTCGATGAAGACCTCCCGGTAGCTGTCGCACATCGGGCACTCCATGTGCGGTTGACCTCCCTCGAGCACGAAGCCGCAGGAGCCACAGCACCAGATCATTGTCTGCGAATAGGACGACTGCGTCATGAACTCACCTCACACCACATTCCGTGGGCGCTGCCACCTAGGGCGCGCCCGAACCTGCGCCCGAACCCTCGCCCGAACCAGCAGACGAGCCTTCGCCCGAACCGGCACCCGAACCCTCGCCCGAACCATCAATGCTGCCAACAACCAACACCTGCGTCGTCGCTGAACCCTTCGCGCCACGGTCGTCGATGGCCGATACGACCACCTCGTAGATGCCGCCGCGACGAAACGAATGGTAGGCCCGCGGACCGACCGAGAGCTCCTCCGGCGAATCATCGCCCCAGACAAAGCTCCAGCTCACCACGCGGCCATCGATGTCGTAGGAGCCCACGGCATCGAAGAGTCCCGACTCACCGGCGGCCAGCGTTGCAGGCCCATCTACGACTGCGACCGGGCGGGCGTTGTCGCCCTCCGCTCCGCCGCCACCACTGCTGTCATCGCACCCCGCGACAAGCATCAGCAGCGCGAAGCCAGCGCTGGGACGCATCAAGCCTCACCCCGCTTCACATACTTGCCGAGGAAGAGTCCGACCTTGGCCCAGGCCTCGTCGGTGATGAACTCCGGCTTCGTCATGTTGGCGAACTGCAGCGCAGAAGAGGCCTCCGAGGTGGCCTCCTTCTCGAGCGGAATCGTCGCGATGACACGCTTCAGCACCGCCCGCACGTTGGTCACATTGGCATGCACATTCGCCATCACCGAGTTGATGTCCACATGGTCCTCGTCGGTCCAGACATCGTAATCGGTTGCAAGGCAGATGGAGGCGTAACACATCTCCGCCTCACGGGCGAGCTTGGCCTCTGGCAACGCCGTCATGCCAATGATGCTCGCGCCCCACGACCGGTGGAGCTCCGACTCCGCCTTCGTCGAGAAGAGCGGCCCCTCCATGCAGACATAGGTGCCGCCGTCGTGATGCGTAATGCCCTCTGCAGCACAGGCCTCAAGCAGCACCGACCGGAGGTCAGGGTGGAAGGGATGGCTGAAGCCAACATGCACCGCGAGGTCGTCGTAGAAGGTGTCGACCCGGTTGCGCGTCCGATCGATCGCCTGGTCGGGGATGACGAAGTGGCGGGGCTCGATCTCACGACGCAGCGAACCCACGGCCGACACCGTCGCCAGCCAGAAGACGCCGAGCGACTTGAGCGCCCAGATGTTGGCACGGACGGGAATCTGCGTCGGGTTGTAGCGGTGACCGCGACCGTGACGGGGCAGGAAGGCCACCTTCCGATCGCCCAGCAGGCCGATCACGATCTTGTCGGACGGCATCCCAAAGGGCGTCTCGATCGTCACCTCATCGAGGATCTCCAGACCGTCGATCTCATACAGCCCCGAACCACCGATAATGCCAATCTTCACGTCGCTGTGCATCATCTCTCGCTCCAATTCCCGTGCATTCCTGCGTGCGGCGGCGGGATACTCCCTCCGCGCCGCGCGGTAAAGTCGCTCTGAGAAATGGCAGCCCGGCGACCGCCCAAAATTTGCTTCACCCGTTTACACCCGTAACTTGGGGGACGAACGCTTAACCTTCTCGACGGAAGCATGCTCTACCCTGCATCACAGCCGACTCCGCCTGAACGCCCGAATCCTGCCTCCGAGAGCGAGGGCAGAGCCATCTGGATTGTTGGTTCCATTGAGACCTCCGTCGCCGTCCAGCAGGCCGTGAGCCGCACTGCAGGCTCCGTCGCCGCAAGCCGCGTCCTCCGATTTGACGACGCCGACCGGCTCGACCTCGACACAGCTACCGCGCAGGCCACCCTGCTCGTTCTCGATGTGGGCGCGGCCTCGCTCTCCGCCCAACTCGCCACCCTTCAACGGCTCCGGTGCGCCGACCCGCTCGGCCTCGTCCCTGCGCTCGCCCGCGTCGAAGCCGACCTCGACCCAGCCCAGCTCGCACTGCTTCAGGCCGCCGGGCTCGACCTCGCCATCCCCACTGCCGCCTTCGCCCTCCCGCGCCTGCAGGGAACCATCGCCGGACTGCTCATCGCGGCCGAGCGCGGCCACCTCCTCGCCACCGAACGTTCCGC
This sequence comes from Bradymonadia bacterium, assembly GCA_044236985.1. Taxonomy (GTDB): domain Bacteria; phylum Myxococcota_A; class Bradymonadia; order REDH01; family REDH01; genus CAIWGR01. Next base: position 2,657 of record JBIIFW010000386.1, read on the forward strand.
CTTCGCCACAGGCATGCGCACCACCATGACTGGCGCCACCACGCTGGCCGCCGGACGGGCCATGGTCCGCTCCCTCGTCGCCGCTGCCGTGGCGCGAGCACCGCAGCTCCGCACCGTCGTCCTCATCGAGGCCCACGCCGGCCTCGACAGCGCCCCGGAGACCTGGGGACGCGAGGTCGTCTGGCGCTACGCCTCCACCGACCCGCGCGCCACCTCGCCCAGCCAGATTCGCATCGGTGACCGCAAC
>JBIIFW010000091.1:0-8571 GCA_044236985.1 Bradymonadia bacterium
CCGTCCCCTGATCGGTCTCAACCGTCAGCGCAAAGGTCTGATAGCGATAGCTCCGAAGCGTGCGCAACCGCAGCCGGCGCACCTCCGACCAGACGACCGACACCCGCTGCTCACCACCGCCCGAAAGCGGCGCTCCGGGAACGAACCAGGTGAAGCCCGTATCGGTCACCGTCAGCATCGTCCCGCGCGCCACCCGGATATACCAGACGGCCACGTAGGCCGCCGCCGCGTAGAGCACCACGGCGAGCGCCGCGATGACCTGCAGCTTCACCGACATCGCAAACATCTGAGGCAGCTCACGGAGGGCAACCTCCGCCTTGCGGAGCATCAGCCGCACCCACATCCCAGGCAGCGCCAGCCCGACCATCCACGAGGCGAGCAAGATGACCCGCTCGGAGCGAGGGAGCGGAAAGGTGAAGGTCTGAGAGGCCATGGCGTGCACGCTGCGAAGGGTCACGCTCCGTATAGGCCAAGCAGCCGGTCGGAGCAACGAACTTGCTCCGGTGACAGCAACTTGCGTCTTCCTCAAACTGCTTGCATCCAAGAGGGGCCTCCTGCTCTACGGGCCACATGTCTGCACCCAACGACCCGTCGCTCTCGCAGCGAAAACTCGACCACCTCACCCTCTGTGCCACTGCGGAGGTCGAAGCGCGTGAAAAGTCGACGCTGCTCGACGAAATCACCCTACTCCACAACAGCCTGCCCGAGGTTGACCACAGCGCCATCGACCTCCGCTGCACCTATGCCGGCAAGCAGCTCCGCGCCCCGCTCCTCATCACGGGGATGACGGGCGGAGCTGACCGCGCACGCGACATCAACCGGCGCCTCGCTGCCACCGCGGAACGTTACGGCATTGGCTTCGGCGTCGGTTCGCAGCGGGCCATGCTCCGCGATCCTGCCTCGCTCAGCACCTATGCTGTGCGCGATGTCGCACCCACCACACTCCTCCTCGGCAACATCGGAGCCGTGCAGGCCGCCGCCAGCTCAACTGCCGAGCTCCAGGACCTCGTCGGCGCCATCGATGCAGACGCACTCTGCATCCACCTCAACCCGGCGCAAGAGATCATCCAGGACGATGGAGACCGCGACTTCCGCGGCTGCCTCGATGCCATCGCACGACTCAACGCCGAGCTCGGCCGCCCCGTCATCGTCAAGGAGACGGGCTGCGGCATGTCGCCTCAACTCATCACGCGGCTCCACGCTGCAGGTGTGTCGCACATCGACGTCTCCGGCGCCGGTGGCACCACCTGGGTGGGCGTGGAGGCACACCGCGCCTCACCGCACCGAAGGCTGCTCGGCGAGGCTCTCTGGGACTGGGGCATCCCAACGGCTGCGAGCGTCCACTTCGGGGCCCGCGCCGGGATGGAGGTCATCGCCTCCGGCGGCATCCGCTCAGGCTACGATGTAGCCCGCGCGCTGGCGCTCGGCGCAACGCTCGGCGGCGCAGCACTCCCCTTCCTCAAGTCGGTCTGGGAGCAGCCCGAGGGCGGCGCTGCAGAGGTGGTCGAGGAGATGTTGGACCTGCTCCGAGCAGTCATGCTGCTCACAGGTTCGAAGGATGTGGCGGCGCTGCGCCAAGCCCCGCGGCTGGTCGGGCCGCGGCTCGCGCAGTGGATGACGCTCCCCGGCTAGGCCAGGTTGAACACCAGCACTTCGGCGTCGGTGGTGGCCAGGAGTTCGATGGCATCGGTGCCGCTGATGGCAGCGCCGTCGCCCGCCTGCAGGTCGTGGCCACGGAAGCGGATATCTCCGGTCGCGACCTGCAGCCAGACATGGCGGCCGGGTCCGAGGTCAAGGCCGACACGCTCGCCGCGGGTCAAGAGGCCAGCGTAGAGGTGGGTGTCGGCGTGAATGGTAACGCTGTCGTCCCGACCATCGGGAGAGGCGATAACTCGCAGGTTGTTGGTCTTCTCTTGCGGATGAAACATCTTCTGTTCGTAACTCGGTGTGTGGTCACGCCGGTCCGGCAGAATCCACATCTGTATCAGATGGACCCACTCGGATTGCGAGGCGTTGAACTCACTGTGGTAGATGCCGGTGCCCGCAGACATGCGTTGCACCAGGTTGGGCGTGATGACGCCCCCATTTCCCATGGAATCTCGATGCTGCAGGCCTCCCTGCATCACATAGGTGACAATCTCCATGTCTCGATGCGGATGCGTAGGGAAGCCGGATGCCCCCTTGATCCAGTCTTCGTTCATCACACGAAGACTCCGGAAACCCATGTGCGCCGGGTCGCGGTAGTTGGCGAACGAGAAGCTGTAGTTTGTGTTGAGCCAGTCGTTCTGCATCGTTCCGCGCTCCCAAGCGCGACGCAGTGTGACCGTGGGCGCGACAGGCGCTGGAGAGGGAGCGACCGCCGCACGAACCGATGAAATCATCGGCTTCTGCGACTTCGACTCCCCGCACCCCAGCCCGGCCAGAGTCATCGAACCCAGCCCCGCCAGCACATGCCGGCGGGTCATCAATGGGCTGTGGTCTCCAATCGTGCACATCTACGGAACAGACTCTCACACCGAGGAACAGCCCTCGTACCAGCACTATGGGCACATTCGCAGTTGGGCGCAAGCGATTGACCCAAAGGAACCCTCGTTGATGACCGAAGCGAACTACGCTGACCCTGCCCGCCCAGCGGCCTCAGCGATTCTGCTTGACACCGCTTCACCGTCGCTGCTAGTGCCGCCCGCCTACCGACGGTGGCTTGCTGCTGTCTGGTTCCCGGGGTCATAGCTCAGCTGGGAGAGCGCCGCACTGGCAGTGCGGAGGTCAGGGGTTCGATCCCCCTTGACTCCACTTTTGAGAATCCGCTCGCGGCGGGAGACAGCTCCCTCCAACAGTCGACTTCGTTGAGGACGCTCCCTGTGACCACGGTGACCCAGAGCAACCCCTCGGAGACCGATCAGCCCCGCGTCGGCATCATCATGGGCAGCGCCTCCGACTGGCCCACCATGCAGCTCGCCGCGGCCATGCTCCGCTCGCTCGGTGTTGCCTACGAGGCGAAGGTTGTCTCCGCCCACCGCACCCCCGACCTCCTCTTCGCCTACGCGGCCTCGGCCGCCTCGCGCGGCATCAAGGTCATCATTGCAGGCGCCGGCGGAGCCGCACACCTGCCCGGCATGTGCGCCAGCAAGACCCACCTCCCCGTCCTCGGCGTGCCGGTGCAGTCCAACGCTCTCCGCGGCATCGACTCCCTCCTCTCCATCGTTCAGATGCCAAAGGGCATCCCCGTCGGCACCCTCGCCATCGGCGACGCAGGCGCCGCAAACGCCGGCCTGCTCGCTGCCCAAATCCTGGCAACCTCCGATGCGCCGCTCGCCGAGCGCATCATCGCCTTCCGTGCGGCGCAGACCGAGGCTGTGTTGGCAGCCGAGCTCCCCGAGCCATGAAGCCCCCGGGCGCGACCCTCGGCGTGCTTGGCGGCGGTCAGCTCGGCCGCATGCTGGCCCTTGAAGCACGCAGGATGGGCTACCGAACGATCGCCCTCGACCCCACCGTCGACGGCCCCGCAGGACAGTTCTGCGACGAGCTCATCGTAGGCAGCTTCTCCGACGTCGACGCGGCCGTCCGCCTCGCCGAACGCTCCACTGTGGTCACGCTCGAGACCGAACATATCGCCCTGCCCGTCCTCCAGGCCGTCGAAGCCGTGCGACCGCTCTACCCCGGTTCCGCCATCCTCGGCCTCATTCAGGACCGGCTCACCCAGCGGCGCTTCCTCGACCGCATCGGCGTGCCTCACACCCGCTACGCTGAGGTCACCGACGCTGTATCGCTCGATGCTGCGCTCGCTCGGCTCGGTCAACCAGCCATCCTCAAGACCCGACGCGAGGGCTACGACGGCAAGGGCCAGGTCGCCATCCGCGACCCGCAGAGCCTCCAGGCGGCGCGCGCCCTGCTCCTCCAGCAGCCCTGCATCTTGGAGGCCTTCGTTCCCTTCGAACGCGAGATTTCCTGCATCGCAGCACGGAGCCTCGACGGCCACTTCGCCGCCTATCCCATCGCCGAGAACATCCACCGCAACCACATCCTCCATGCGACGATCGTGCCGGCGCGGGTGAGCGCTGAGACAGCCACGCGTGCAGAAGAGGTCACCCGCGCGATCGCCGAAGGGCTCGGCTTCGTAGGCCTCCTCGCCGTGGAGTTCTTCGCACTCCCGGACGGCACCCTGCTGGTCAACGAGATTGCGCCCCGGACCCACAACTCTGGCCACTTCACGCTCGGCGCCTGCGCTACCTCGCAGTTCGAGCAGCAGGCCAGGTGCGTCATGGGGCTGCCGCTCGGGGAGACAACGCTCTTCACTCCGGCCGTGATGGTGAACCTGCTCGGTGACCTATGGCTCGATCGGACGCCCCACTGGCAGCTGCTCCTCGGGCTGCCGAACGCCCACCTCCACCTCTACGGGAAGGCGGAGGCGAAAGCCGGTCGCAAAATGGGGCACCTGCTGCTGCTCGGCGGCGATATCGATGCGTCGCTGAGGCTTGCGGACGAAATCGTGCGTTAGGACGGTCGCTTCTGCTGGCCAATCTGCCCCCAATCCGTCACAGAGGCGACACATGTGTCACCTTCGGATTTGGTCTTCATGAACACCCCCATTCGTCTCGCATCGCTCTCGCTTGTTGCTCTCCTTGCGGGCTGCGGCACCGAGGTCTCCGGTAGGTCCGAGGTCTCCGTTGACACCTCCGTGGAGCAGGACAGCGGCGGGCAGGGCTCGGCCGACACCTCCGTCGTCGATGACACCACCGTTGCAGACACGACGGTCGAGGACACCGCTGTCGAAGACACCACCGTCGACGACACCGCGGTTGCAGACACCACCGTCGAGGACACCGCGGTTGCAGACACCACCGTCGACGACACCGCGGTTGCAGACACCACCGTCGACGACACCGCGGTTGCAGACACCACCGTCGAGGACACCGCGGTTGCAGACACGACCGGCGAGGACACCGCTGTCGAAGACACCACCGTCGACGACACCGCGGTTGCCGACACCACCGTCGAGGACACCACCGTTGCAGACACGACGGTCGAGGACACCACCGACACAACGGTCGACGATACGACCGACACCACCGTCGATGATACCACGCCGCCCTACCCGCCGGCGGTCACCGTGCTGGACCCGAACAGTTTTCCCAGCCCGCCCTACCTCATGTGGGTAACGCAGACGGCCGTATCGGTTCGCTGGGAGACCGCTGCAGCCGAGCCCGGCGTGGTTCGATTCGGCTACGCGCCGGGCGCACTCACAGCGGGCTACTCCGAGGGCGCCTCACGCACCACCCACGAGGTCCGGCTCGAAGGGCTGCTCCCCGGCTCCACCGTCTACTACGCGGTGGGCAACGAGACGGCTGCCACGCCCGCAAAGTCGTTCCGGACGGCCCCGGCCGATGGCGCTGGCGACGCCTTCTCCTTCGTTGTCTTCGGCGACAACCAGAATGGGCCCGCCAACTTTGCGGCACTCACCCCGCGCATGGCGGCGCTCGACCCCGACTTCGCCATGTCGACCGGTGACTGCGTGCAGAACGGAACCCGCGCCGAGTTCCGCAGCCAACTCTTCAGGCCCCTCACCGCGTTGGCCTCAACCGTTCCCTTCCTTGTGGGAGCGGGCAACCACGAACGCTACTCCGACCCGGGCTCAACGCTCTTCAACGAGTACATGTCGCAGCCCGACGACGAGCACTGTTTCGGCTGGCGCTATGGCTCCATGTTTGTGCTCTTCATCGACACCGAAGATGCGGTCGACCCCGGCACCCCGCAGCGCACCTGCATCGAGAACCAGCTCGGCTCCGAGGCGGCTACCAGCGCGACCTACCGCGCAGCGGTCTTTCACAAGCCGCCACGCATCGAGTTCTGGTTGGGCGGTCGCATCGCCTTCCCCGCCTCCATGGAGGCGCCGCAGGTGCGCAACATCCTCGAGCCTCTCTTCGCCTCTTACAACGTCAACATCGTCTTCAACGGCCGCACGCTCGACGCGCAGTCCTTCTTCTGGCGGGTCGGCACCTGGCCCGAGATCGACACGCAGATCTCCGAGTTCCACTTCCTCCACGTGAACGTGGTCGGCAGCACCATGAGTGTGGATGCGATTGCGACCAACGGCAGCATCCTCCACTCCTTCTCCATCAGGCCCTAAACCGGCGGGAGTTTGCCTCGAAGCGCCTCGGCCAGCCGCCGAAGCCCTTCCTCGGTGGAGACAGCCGGCTGGTACCCAAAGTCGCGCGCCGAAGCGCTGATGTCGTACCAGTGGTCGGTGGAGAGCTGTTTGGCGACGAAGCGGGTCATCATCGGCTCGCTCTCGCGCCGCAGCAGCGTGAAGATGAGTTCGAGCAGCGCGCCAACCGCATAGGCCACAGCAGGCGGAATGGTGCGCCTCACGGGTGGCAGCCCGGCTGCGACAACGATGCCGTTGACCAGATCGCGCAGCGGCATCGGCTCGCCGTTGGTGATGAAGTAGGCCTTGCCGCCGCAGGCGCCGCCGCGCTCGAGGCAATCGGCAGCGAGCAGGTGGGCCGTTGCGGCGTTCTCCACATAGACGCCATCGATGACGTTACTGCCGTCGCCCACAAAGCGGAGCCGGCCGGCCCGGTGGCGGTCGATGATGCGCGGTACCAGGTGGTTGTCGCCGGGCCCCCAGATGAGGTGGGGCCGGAGCGCGACGGTCGCGAGCTTCTCGCCGTGCTGCGCCAACACCATCCGCTCTGCCTCGGCTTTGGTCTCGGGATAGGCGGTCAGGAACTCGGAGGCGTAGGGTGCCGACTCATCCACGCCCGCGACGTCGTCTCCGCCATGCACGACACTTGGCGTGCTCGTGTAGACAAGGCGGGCAACGCTCTGGGCTGCGCAGGCCTCGAGCACCCGTTCGGTACCCACAATGTTGGCGACCCGGTAGCTCTCGTAGGAGCCCCATACACCCGCCTTGGCAGCCACATGGAAGACCGTATCGCAGCCCTCCGCCGCCCGCATCACGGCGGCTGCATCAGCGAGGTCGCCACGCACCGCTGTCACGCCCATCACAGCCAGCGCGGGGTAGTCGCCCCGCTGCAGCGACACGACCTCCACGCCACGCGCCCGCAGGTCGCGGCAGATGTAACTGCCGAGGAAGCCGCCGCCGCCTGTGACCAGCGCCCGCTTCATGAGAGCCTCGACTGCGCCCAGACGGCCAGCGTCTCGCGGTTGATCTTGGCGTTGTGGCGCACATCGACCGGGAAGCCGGGATGGTAGAGCACCCGCTTCACCCGCGCAGTGACGGGGTTTGCCGCGGCCATCGCCAGCAGCTCCTGCTCGATGCGCTTCTTCTCGCGCGCGGCGGTGTTCGGCTCAAGTTCCACACAGAGCAGCGGCTCGCGGATGCCGGCAACCATCACGCCGACGAGTGCGGTCCGATAGACATCGGGGTGGGGGTTGAAGACCTCCTCGAGGTTGACCGAGAAGAGGGTCGCATCGTCGAGCACCACGCGGTGGCCCTTGCGCCCGCAAAACCAGAGCCGGCCCGTGGTGTCGAGGTAGCCAAGGTCGCCCATCCGGTGCCAGAGCTCACCGGAGGGGGAGACCATCTTGGAGCGGGCGTCGGCCCCTTCGTCATGCAGGTAGCCTGTGGTCACGACGTCGCCGCAGACCGCAATTTCTCCGACCTCGCCCACCGCGCAGTCCGTCGCCAAGGCTGGGTCTGCGATGGCCTCGTCGGTGATGCCAATCACGCGCAGCCGGATACTCGGCACAGGCCGGCCCACGCAGACGCCGGCGCCCTGCTCTGTCGCCGCCCAGGTCTCCGCCAAAATCTCGTTGCTGGACATCATGGCGACGGGCAGCGACTCGGTGGCGCCGTAGGGCGGGAAGAGCTCTCCATCGGGCGAGATAAGCGCGAGCATGCGGCGCATCACCGGTGCGGGCACAGGCGCGCCGGCGGCCATGATACGACGAAGCGTGGGCATCTTCGAACCGTGCGCCTCGCCCCAGCGGCTCACCGTGTTGAGCAGCGCGGGAGAGCCAAACATGGTGGTCGCACCGAAGGCGTTCACCGCCTCGATCACATTCGGAGGATAGACCTTCGCAGGACGCGAGGCGTCCATGTCGGGGATGACCGAGGTCATGCCGAGCGCGGGGTCGAAGAGTGCGAAGAGCGGGAAGGTGGGCACATTCACCTCGCCCTCCCGGATGCCGAACATGTCGCGGATGGCGGCCACCTGGGCGGCGAAGTTCTTGTGGCGGCAGATTGCGCCCTTCGGCGGGCCGGTAGAGCCACTGGTGAAGAGGATGGCCGCGATCTCATCGGCGGTCGTCTCTGCCATCGGAAGCGGCTTGGCGCGACCGGCGGCGATGACCTCATCCAGACTGACGCCGCCCCAACCCAGACGACGACCGACAGTGACGAGGTGGGTGAGGGTGTCGCGCCCCCAGCCGAGAACGATGCGGGCGGCGTGTGCGGGCGGGATGCCGATGAAGGCGGTCGGCTTGGAGCGGGCGATGCAGCCCTTGATGTTCTTGAGCCCGATGCCCGGGTCGATGAGCACAGGGACGATGCCGGCCTTGAAGAGGGCAAAGGTGAGCGCAAACAGGTTGAGTCCCGGCTTCACCATG
>JBIIFW010000093.1:0-8476 GCA_044236985.1 Bradymonadia bacterium
CCCACCGAGGTGGTCGTTCCTTCGATGTCGAGCAGATAGAGAGCAGCACCTTCAGACATGCTTCACACGCGGGCTAGGGGAGAGGAAGACAGGCGCTCGCGCCACGCGGCCCGAGGGGCGAACAGAGGCCCACCCGGCAGGGATCAGCGGGACCGCAGAACTGCCGGCAGCGCCAACCCTGCACATCATCTGATTTCACGCAGATGGCGCCAACCTGACAGTCATCCACGCCCTCCGCCGCGCAGACGGAGTCCAGCGCCACGGTGCCCGCCGCGATGCAACCAAAACCTCCCGCCGCGCTCGGCAGGCAACGAGGACGCTCCTCCGGGCAGGCCGAACCATCCGGCCCCGTCGAGCAGGTCGCCTCCACAGTCGACGCGCTGCCCTCGCCCGAGCCTGTTGTGTCGGCGCCGAGCACAAAGCCGCCATCGACCTCGGTCAGCGCAAACCCTTCGCTGCCACAGCCCACCAGAAACATCAGGCTAACGCACGCAGAGTGCGAAGCCCTCCTGCACAGGACGGCAGACCATGCCGCGCGGGCAGTCCGAAGAGTAGAGTTCATCGCTGCACTCCAGAAGGCATCGGCGCACACTGTCGCCGACATCAAAGCAGAAGGGGACATAGCCATCGACGGCCGCGCAGTCACCATCACAAGCGGGCAGACAGGTCCCCGCAACGCTCACCTCAAAGAAACGGGCGCAAAGCGCAGCATCCGAGCAGCCCCGGTTGAGCGCGAGCGCTGCGTCGTTTCCACACATCGCGAAGGCGCCCGCCGAATCTGTCTGCGTGCGCCGGCAGACCGCCAGCGGAGACTCAGCGACCCCATCGCCATTGAGGTCGAGCCGCCCAAGGTCGGCGCCCTCCGGAGACCAGGGCTCGTCGCAAACTTCGCCCACGGCGCAGCCCTGTTCGCACACACCCACCACGCAATGCTGTCGGCAGCGGCTCTCCCCGGACCAGGCGTCGAGGACACAGTCCGAACCGGCGCCGCAATCCGAGCTCCCGCGCCTGCAGAGCTCGCCGACGACCTCCGCGAGCGGAACCCCCTCGCAGCGCAACGACCCGCTCTCCACGTCCAGCCCGGGCTGCACAGCCACTTCACTGCTTCCGAAACAGCCGGCGAGCAGCAGCAAGACCCCGGACCAGACCAGCCTCATGGCGCGAGGCAGAGGCCGCCGGTGGGGAGCTGAAAGCAGACCCACGGCAGGGGGCAGTCGCTGTCGGCTGAGCAGGGGATGGTGCAGGCGTGCAACTCGATGCTGTCGGCCGTCGCGGGGAGCGTCATCGTGCAGCCCACCTCGGCGCCCTGAACGCTGCCGCAACGGCTGCCGAGCCTGTCGCAAAGCGGGATGCAGTTGCCATCGGCCTCGCCCGCGCGACCGCCGAGACAGATGCTGCCCGGGCGACAGCTGCGCGCATCGGTCAGGCCGCAGCGCTCGAAGGGCCCAGAGGTCAGCTCGCAGACGCCAACCTCCTCGGGCTGCCGATCGCCGTTGATGTCGGTAGAGAAGCGGGTGCCGTCCGCCTGCTCGAGCGGAACGCAGGCGCCCTCGCCGCACATCCCCTCGCAGAGGTCCGGCGAGCAGGTCTGCAGGCAGCGGGTCTCGCCGCCCACATAGGCCACACAAAGCGCGCCAGGCTCGCAGCCGTCCGCTGCTGCTGCATTGCAGCGCGCACCAACCTCAGCTGCGACCGCAATCGCCTCACAGCTGCCGGCCTGCCCGGCAACCAGCGGAGCAGGATCGGCCTCAAAACAGCCCGTCAAACAGGCGAGCAGCGCCGGCGCGCAGAGCGCCCCGAACAGCCGCATCGTGCTAGCGCGCAAGGCAGATGCTGCCACCGGTGATGGGCACACAGGTGAGCCCCGCCGGGCAGTCGGTCGTCGTCCTGCAATCGATGGAGCAGCCGTTCTGCGTGGTACCGTCGGCCGCCTCCAGCGTGACGTTGCAGAGCGCCTCGACACCATTGAAGTTGCCGCACGAAGCGCCCGGCGTAGTGCAGGTCGGCGTGCAATTCGCAGCCGTCTCATCGCCAACGCAGATCTGATCCTCAGCACACCCACCCGTGGTCGGCGTACCGCACAGAGCGAAGGCCTGCACCACAGGGAAGCAGCCGCCCACCTCATCCTCGATGCCATCGCCGTCGAGGTCCTGCAGCAGCGGGTTGTTGTTCTGGTCCACAAGACCAGAGCAGGTACCCTGCGCGCCGCAGATGTTCGAACACTGACCCGGCGTGCAGATCTGCAGACACTCAGCACCCAGCCCGGTGCCGAGACCGATGCAGGCAGCACCCGGCGCACAGGCCGGAGCGGCCTGGTCGCAGGTCTCTCCCGTGGTTGCCGCAATAGGAATCGCGGTACAATCCACGGGAACAACAGGTGTCGTGTCGGGCGCGGTGTCGGCCGCGGTGTCGGCTGCGGTATCCGCAGTTGTATCGGCCGTTGTATCTGCGGGCGCATCCGTCTCCACGTCGAGCGCAGGCGTGCCCGTGTCGCTCGCGCCGCTACCGCTGCCCGTGTCGGCAGTCGTGTCGGCGCCGGCATCATCACGCGTGCGATCACCGCCCGAACTGGAGCCGCCGTTGTTCACAACCTCGTCAGAGGAGCAGCCCGCAACGAGCGCGAGGAGCGAGAGGCCGAGGGGTAGAACGAACAGGGTGCGAAGGCTCATGGCAGCATGCTCCGATGGCGGAAGGGAAACCGCAGTGTAACGGAAAGATGCCGACCCGCAAGCGCGCAGTGCCAAAAACGGCGAAGGCGCCGAGCGAACCCGACGCCATCGAGGCCTGTGGCTGTTCTACCTCTTAGAGGCAGAGACCCAGGAAGACGGGGACGACCTCGGGGTTCAGCGTACCCGCATTGCAGGTGGTGCCGGGGTCGTTGGCGCAGTCATCGAAGCCCTCGCGGCAGGCGAGGACGCAGGTGGCGCCAGCGCCCGTGTCCAGGCAGAGCGTGCCGGGCGCCTCGCAGGGCGTGCCCTCGTCGGTGCAGCGGCCGCCGATGGCGCCAGCGCTGAACTCCTGGGTGCACAGGCCGAAGCCGAGGTTACCGGTGAGCGGGAAGATGGCGCTGCAGGTCGCGTCAGCGCCGCAGACGTCGCCCTGCTCGAACGGCGCGCAGAGTGCGTTGCAGTTCGGATTGGCAGCGCCGTCGTCGGTGAAGTCGAGGCAGACAGCGAAGTCAGCACACTCGCCAATCGTCCCGTCCTGTTCGCAGGGCTCGAAGGGCCCGACCGTTCCCTCATTTGCATCACAGATGCCGACAGGAGCGGTCGCCTCGTCCTCGGTCAGAACGACCGGGAAGCAGCCGTCGCCCTCGGTCGAGCAGCCGTAGCTCGAACCGGGGTTCCGCGGGAAGGGCTCGCAGGACTCCTGGCAGAAGCCGATGCCGGCAACGGCGCTGCGAGCGCAGATTGCGTTGACCGTGCCGGGAAGGTTGATGCTCACGGCGCCAACGCCGTCGGCAGCGTGGATGACGCGGACCGAGCCCTGGCCAGCGGCCGGCGCAACGATGGAGTCGCTGATGGCGATGGCAGTGAGGCCCTCGGCGTCGTTCGCGACGATGGCGGTGAGCAGACCCGAAAGGGCGAAGGGAGCCACGAAGGCGGCGTCGGCCGAACTGGCGGCGCCGGCGCCACGAAGGACGGCAACGTAGCTCGCAGCGGGGAGCGCGATGTAGGCAGAGGCGTCGCCTTCAACCGACTCACCGAAGGAGACGCCGCTTGCGATGGGCGTGGTGGACTCGAGCGCCGAGCCAATCTCAGCGGTCGAGAAGTTGTGGAGACGGATGGTCGCCTTACCAGCGGCCGGAGCCGTGGTGCTGTCGGTGAGCAGCGCAACATTGGGGCCGCCAATGTCGTTCGCAACGGCCGTGTAGCGGCCACCCTCGGAGAGAGCGATGGGACCGACGGTCAGCAGGGCCGTATCGGTGGTCGGGTCGGCGCCGGCAGCGGCAAGGTAGAAGGTGTGCTCGCCAGCAGCAACCGGAACGTAGCCCGAGACGGTGCCAAAGGTGAACGCGCCAGCCACGAGGTTGGCCGTGGTGCAGGAGGCGAAGTCGCCGCAGTCGGCGTAGACATCGACGTTGCCGGCAAGGGCGGAGCCGTGGACAAGGCGGACAAGCGCGCCCGTGACGGTGGCGCCGGCGGTGTAGGAGGCCGACGCGGTGTTGCCGTCGAAGTAGAAGACGTCGTTGGCCTCGCCCGCGACGAGCGAGAAGGCGCCCGGATCGGCATCCTGCCAGAGGTTGTAGGAGCCGGCTGCAGCCTCAACAGCGCCCGACGAGTCGCCCGAAGCAAGCGTCTCGAGTGCGGTCGCGACGTAGACGTCGACATCGGGGGCGTTGGAGGCGGCGTGGATAAGACGCACGCCGTTGGCGGGAAGGGTCTCGCCGGCGCGGAGGTCGACGTAGGTAAAGCGGGTGAAGTCGCCAGCGGCGTCAAGCGTCGCAAGCTCCGTGTGGACTTCGCCAGCAGCGACGGCAACCGAGAGGTCGGTCACGAGCGAGCCCGAGGCAACGTCGCGAACCTGAACATCGTAGGAGCCGGCGGGGAAGGAGAGGAAGCCCGAAGCCTCGCCGAAGGCGATGCCCGCGATGAGCGCGGGGCCGGCACCGGCCGAGCCGCAGGGGGTCTCGCCGGCGAGCTCCGCCTCGGTGTCGCAGAGCTGCGTGCAGCGGCTGATGGTGTTGCCATCGGCATCCGTCTCAGAGCCAACGCAGAGGTAGCCCTCTTCGCAAGCGCCCGTCTCGTCGCAGATCTCATCGGGGCCGAAGGTGGTGTCGCCCGTGGAGGCAACGCAGGCCCAGATGTTCACGCCCGCGCGGCCCAGGAAGGGCTGGCAGGTCTCATCCGTGGGGCACTGGCCAACCGAGAAGGCGTCGCAAGCCGTGCCGCAGAGGCCCGGACGGTTCCGCGGGGTGAAGTCGAAGGCCGCAAGGCAGGTGAGGCCGCCCGTGCAGTCGGCGTTGCCGTTCGTCCGGTTGCAGGGCTCGACGCAGACGCTGTTCGAGCAGAGCAGGCCGGGCGCGCAGGTGTCGCTGTCCGGAGGCGTCGTCGTGGTGTCGAGGCCGCATGGCTCACCCTCGATGGCGGTGCCAGCGCCGATGCAGAAGCTCGCGCCGTGACCGACGGGGAAGCAGGTGCCGACGCCGTCGCAGGCGGTCTCGTCAAAGATGTTCGTTGTGCAGTCGCCCGGGGTGCAGGCGCCCGTCAGGCCGCTCTCGCTCGTGGCGCCAACGTCGAAGCAATAGGTGTTGAGCGGGCAGTCTTCAGAGCCCGTGTCATCGGCCGTATCGGAGTTGCAAAGCTGACGGCAGACAGCCGTCGCGCCTTCGGTCTCCGACACGCAGACAAACTCGTCGGTCTGCTGCGCCGCGGGATCCGTGCACTCCTGACCGTCTGCCGTGCAGGGGTCGGGAAGGAGCTGCTCCACGCAGACGCCGTCCTCACAGATGAAGCCAGCGCCGAGCTGCGTCTCGCAGTCAACCGTCCGCGTGCAGGCAATCGCGCCACCGGTGTCGGTCGTGTCGGTCGTGTCGAGCTCGATGCTGTCGGGAGCCGTGTCGACCGTACCCGTATCCACCGTCGTGTCCGAACCGGTATCGGTCTCGGTCGTCTTCGCGGCCTCCTCACTACAACCAACCAAGGCAGTCAGGAACAACCCGCTTGCCAGCATCTTCATCCACGCATTGCCAACGATCTTCATATTTTCCAACTCCTGCCGTTGCGAAAGAGCCAACGCTCTCTCGTGAGATCACACCCGTTGCTCCGGCAAAAAGTCCTGCCGAGCACCCGATTTCAACGCGGCCAACTAGGCGGAGCCTAGGGTGGTGTCAAGGTAACTGCCTAGACGCCCTCGTCCTCCTCCTCTGGGTCCGACACCACGGCGCCAGCGCCGGAGGCCGCGACCCGACGCCCAAACAGCGCCGCTCCCAGACCGGTCAGGAGGTAGACTGTATGCACCAGCGACAGAGAGATCATGAACCCCTGCCAGAGCCCCACCGCCACCACCGCCACCAGGACCGCCCCCAGCGTGGCCTTCACACGGCCCGTCATCCGCACATCCTTGAAGGTCCGGAAGGGAACCTCGCTCACCATCAGGAAGGCCAGAAGTACAGCATAGGCGGCCAGAAAGGGCCGCTCGTGGTCCAGTGCGGCGCTCCGGCCAAACACCTCGATCTGGAGTGCGATGATCGCCGCGATCCCCATCCCGCCCATCGGAGCAGGCAGCCCCGTGAAGTACCGATTGCCGAGCGCAGGGTCGGCCGTCTGAACATTGAACCGAGCCAACCGCACCATCGCAGCCGCCGCAAAGACAAAGGCCACAAACAGCCCGCCAAGCTCGTAGGGCTTCAGCGCCCATGCGTAGAGCAAAAATCCCGGCGCCACACCAAAGGTGATCGCATCGCTCAGGCTGTCGAGCTCCATGCCGAACTTGGTCTCGCCGTTCAGCATCCGCGCCACCCGACCATCCAGCCCGTCCAGAAAGCAGGCCAGCGGAATCAGCGTCGTCGCCAGATAGATGTCGTCGGCGCCCTCCGAGCCCTTGGCCTCGAAGGCCAGCCAGAGCGCCGAGATGCCGCAAAATGTGGCGCCAAGCGTGAAGAGGTTCGGTACCACCACGCGCGTACTTGGAATCTTCATGCGTCTCTTCCTCTCTCCGCGCGCGCAGTCAGCGGCAGGAGCCGAGCGGTAACACGCTGATGGCATGCGGGCAACCTATCCAAAGGAGCCGATGCCGCGTGACGATTCGGTGCCAGGATAGGGGTAGTCCGGATGAAAGACCCGAACCAGTGTCAGTCCGGAGGCAGGTGCAGTCATCCCAGCTGCCCGCCGGCTCTTCGCCTCGAGCACCTCTTTGACCCACTCCGGCTTCCGGCGCTCGTGGCCCACTTCGATGAGCGTGCCGACCAGGATGCGCACCATGTATTTGAGGAAGGCCGTCCCCGACACCACGACGCGAACCCGTCCATCGCCCACCCGACGCACGCTCACCACGAACAGCCTCCGGACCGTCCCCTGCGCCGCGCAGTCCGGCCCCCGAAAGCTCGCAAAGTCGTGCTCGCCGAGCAGGTGCTGTGCCGCCTCGGCCATCGCCTCCACATTCAGCGGACGGTGGAGGTGGTAGGCGGAGTGCAGATCGAGCGGCAGCGCATGAAACCCCTCCACGATGTCGTATCGATAGACCTTGCCCCGCGCATCGTGCCGCGGATGAAAGGAGCCCCGCACACGGTCGGCACCCATCACCACAAGACCATCCGCAGTCAGCCGGTTGAGCACCCGGTACCAGACCTCCGGCTCATACCGGCCGGTGTCGTCGAACGCCGCCACCTGGCCCACCGCATGCACACCCGCGTCGGTCCGACTCGCGCCCCACACCTTCAACTTCTCGCCCGAAAGCGAAGCCACCACGCGGGTCAGCTCACCCTCGACGCTCGGCTTTGACGTCTGAATTTGCCATCCGTGAAACTGGGCGCCGTCGTAGGCAACCCTGAGCCGGATGCGATGCTCTGGGTCACATCTCAAAACCAATCCCAAACAGCGTGGTGGTGTCGCTCAGCGACCAGCTCGTCTTGCTCCCAAAGTCATCGGCCTCGGTCTGCATGTAGTTCACGAACAGGTAGCTGTTGTTGACGCCCGAATCGGCATCGAAGTTCATCGCCATACCAGGCGCGAAGATGTCGAGCAGCAGATAGGCCGTCACGCCGGCATGCCATCCGTGCGTCTCGCCCGAGCCCACCGAACGAACGCCCGACGCAGTCTCAAAGTCTGAGATGCCACTCTCCGACGAGGTCCACCACTGAATGCTTGTCAGCCCTGCCTCACCAGACACCACCACCGGCACACCAAACCGCTCCTGCAGCCAGTCAAACCGGTAGAAGGCCCCCAGCCGCAGCGGGACCATCCGGAAGGTGGTGGTGTCGCCGGACGAGGCGCCATCGAGATCCAGCGACTTGCCCGCCACACCGCCGTAGCCAAGCGAGAGGTTGAGTCCCAAACTTCCAACGCCGCGCAGCAGCTCCCGGCCGTAAACACCCTCGAAGTAGAAGAGGTCGTCGCCGTCGAAGATCTGCGCGAAGGGCTTGGGGGCTGCCAGCGACGGCTCTTGGTCGATCGCAGGCTTCCAGCTGCCGAACCGGAGGTCGAGCGTCGAATCAACCGGCGACGAACGCTGACCGGCATGCGCCTCTCCAGAGACTGCCAGCGCCAGCGCCACCACTGCGCCGCCAACCAACTCCCGACGGCGCCGGCGGATGAGCCACATCGCCACGCCGAGCGAGGCCATCGTCATCCAGCCCGCAGCAGGCGTTGATGCGGAACACTGTCCACCCTCCTCGACGCCGCCTGCCGCCTTGTAGCTCTCAAAAAAGTCTGCCGTCGGTGCCGTCGCTCCCGTTACCTCTTCGGAGACCGTGCTCAGGTTCCCTGCCTCGTCGAGCGCAAGCACCACGATGTAGTAGGTCACCCCGGTGCTAATC
>JBIIFW010000094.1:0-8451 GCA_044236985.1 Bradymonadia bacterium
CTCGATGTGCCAGCCGGGCCGTCCGTCGCCCCAGGGGCTGGGCCAGCTCGGCTCACCGGGTTTGGCAGCCTTCCAGAGCGCGAAGTCGAAGGGGTTGCGCTTGCGGTCGTCGATGGCGACCCGCTCGCCGGCCCGCATGTCTTCGAGTTTGCGGTGGGCGAGCTTGCCGTAGTCGGGGAAGCTGTCGACGGCGTAGTAGACATCTCCATCCACGGGGTAGGCGTGGGAACGGGTAATGAGTGTCTCGATGAGGCTGATGATCTCGGGGATGGTGGCTGTGACGCGGGGTGCGACATCTGGCGCGATGAGGCCGAGCAGCGCGGTGTCGGCGTCGAGCGCATCGATGAAGCGTTCGGCGAGCGCCGCGGGGTCTTCTCCACGCTCGTTGGCGCGCCGGATGATCTTGTCGTCGATGTCGGTGTGGTTGCGGATGAAGTCGACCTTCCACCCTCGGTGGCGCAGGTAGCGGACCACTGTGTCGAAGGTCATGAAGGTGCGGCCATGTCCGATGTGGGCAAGGTCGTAAACCGTGACGCCGCAGACATAGAGTTTCACCCGCCCCGCCTCGATGGGTTCAAAGGTGCGCTTGGTGCCGGAGAGAGTGTCGAAGAGCTGGAAGGTGTGCGTGGTCATGGTCGCGTTCTCTGCCTCTGCGGGGGCCCGGTGGGCTGCCTACCGCGCAGGGTTCGGGCCCGTCAAGGAAGGGTCGGCGCGGGGAGCGCGGGTTGCGGACGGGCGGCGGACCGTGATAGACCGCGCCTTCCGAAGCCTTGTCGGGGTAGACCATGCTGAAGTTGTTCCTCGTTGACGGCGAGCAGAATCGAACCGTTGTTCCTCTTCTCCGCTCCGAAATCACGATCGGCCGCGGTGAGGGTAACACCATCCGACTGACCGACCAGAACATCTCGCGCGTTCATGCGCGGCTAGTGCGAACGGCGAGCGGCTACGCGCTGGAAGACCTTTCGCGCTATGGAATCGAGGGCCCGCGCGGACCGATTCAGGGGACCAAGGTGGTCGCCTCCGGTGAGGTCTACCGCATGGGAGATTATCTGTTGGAGTTCAAGGAGGAGCGGGCCTCGCTTCCGCTCCCTGCGTCCCGTCCACGCGCACCGCTCCCGCCCGCAGTTTCTGCGCCATCGACCTCGTCGTTTGCCTCGACAGAATCTGCGCCGGTAGCGCAGAGCCTCACGCCTCCCGGCACGGGGACCGCGGTCTTCCTCGCTGATGACATCGACAACGCGCTTTCTGCGCTCGACACCAAACCCTCCGCGGGCTCCGCAGCAGCTTCGTCGGAGCCGGATTCTGGCAGTTCGACCGCGGGCTCTCTGGCGGTTGAGCCTGAGCCGGTGTTCGAGCGAGCGCGCGGTCTCTCTTCGGCGCTGCAGGCGCCTGCGTCGCCGCTCTCCGCGCCGCCTGCTACCGTGCCCTCTACACTGGCCATGGCCGCGCCCTCTTTGGAGCAGGCCGCGTCCTCTTCGGAGGAGGCTACGACTGAGCCTGCCAAAGTCACGATGACGCTCCGCCCGACCTCCGTGCAGGCGATGAAGCTGGTCGGTCAGACGGCTCCGTTTGCGGGTGCTGAACTCCAACTCACACTGCCGCGGCTGGTGATCGGCAGCGGTGCCTCGTGCGATGTGGTGCTGGAGCACACCGGCATCGCGCCGGAGCATCTGGCGCTCCGTTATGACGGGACCTCCTGGTGGGTTGACGCGCTTTCTGGCCAGGTGCGGGTAGATGGCGATCTCACTCCCACGACCAAGCTCTGGAAGGGTGCCGTCATCACGCTCGCCGGACTGGACTTTCGATTTGCGGACCCGCTTGAGCGTCTCTCGGTCCGCCTCGCTCCGGTGGCGGCTCCGGCCACTGCGGCGTCACGGCTGCCTGCGTCGGTTAGCGATGCCGACAGCGATTTTGACCAAGCGGTTTTGAATCGCGGCAAGCGAAACCAGTCCATCGGCATTGGCGTCGGCGTTGTGTTGGCGCTCGGCATTGGTGGCCTGCTCGCCTTGGGCGGCGGCGAAGACAAGGCGCCCGCTGCGGCAGGTTCGGCTGAAACAGAGGTTGCTGCGACGGTCCCCGCCGTTGTGGCTCCGAAGGCTGAGCCGGCGCCGGGTTCAGGCTCAGGTGCGGCGGGGGGTTCGGGCTCGGGTGTCGCGGTTGCTGCGGTTGTCGATGATGCCGCTGCAAAGGCTGCCGCAGAGGCGAGGGCTGCCGCAGAGGCGAAGGCTGCCGCAGAGGCGAAGGCTGCCGAAGCGGCACAGGCCCGCGCCGCCCGCGCTGCTGCGCCTCGGACGCCCCGCGCTGCTGCGCAGCCACGGACCGCTCCCGCCCGCACTGCCGCTCCTGCGCCGACGCCCGCTAAGGCAACGCCGCCCGCTCCCTTCCAGGAGGTTGCTCCTGCGGCGCCCGCCGCGCCTGCGGCGCCCACGGCAGCCTCGCTCATCAGCGACGCCAAGCGGGCCGCGGTGCAGAACAACCGCAAAGATGCGGTGAAGTTCCTCGAACAGGCTCGGCGGCTCGACCCGAAGAACGCCGAGGTCAACCAGCTGCTCTTTTCGAACTATCGAGCGCTAGGGAACACCCTGCGAGCCAGCGAGGCGGTCAAGCGCTACCTTGCGCTCAGGCCCAATGACGCCCAGCGTGGCGATTACGAGAAATGGCTTGAACAGAACGCCACTCCTTGAGGGCGTGCGAGGTTTCCCATCGCTGACATCGTCGTAGGCAATCTGACTGGCCTCAAAACCAGTCACAAGAAGGCGCTTGAGAAGTTCGCTTCTCGTCGCATGAAGGCTGATCAGCTCGTCTCGCCGGAGGTGGCGGCTGCGCTGGCACAGATTTGTGCCGAGACGCGCCGCACGGTGGGACTGCTCATCGATCGGCGCGGGAATGTGGAGCATGTGGTGGTGGGCGACATCAGCCGCCTCTACCTTCCCGATATCGGCCGGTCGCGCTCCGGCGGGCGGCTCCGCGGCATCCGCCTGGTACGCGCCTGCCTCGGTGATGGCGACCTCTCTCGCGACGACCTTACCGACCTCTCGAAGCTCAACCTCGATGCCGTTGCGGTCATCGGCACCACGCCGAACGGCCACTCCGGCCCGGTGTCGTGGGCCCATGTGCTGCCCCCCAATGCCAAGCATGAACTGTGGCAGCAGCACCGCGTGGGCCATGCCAACCAGCTCGCGGAGGGTTTCGGCGAGTTCCTGAGCGGCCTCGAGACCGAGCTCGACCTCAAGCGGGAGAAGGGCAAGGAGGTGCGCGAAAACAGCGCCTTCCTGGTCTACGTGAAGACGCGTGACGAGAAGCAGTCGGAGGCCCATGTGCTGGAGCTGCACGAGCTCTGCCGCACGGCAGGCATTGAGGTTGTCGAGACCTTTGTGCAGTCGCGGGCGCAGCTCGACCCCAAGCTCGGACTGGGCAAGGGGGCGCTCGAAGAGGTGGAGCTCCGCTGCCTTCAGGCGGGGGCCGAACTCCTCATTTTCGGACAGGAGCTCACGCCGGCGCAGAACCGCGGCATCAGCGAGTCGACCCAGCTCAAGGTCATCGACCGGACACAGCTCATCCTCGACATCTTTGCGCAGCGGGCACAGAGCCGCGTGGGCAAGATCCAGGTGGAGCTGGCGCAGCTCTCCTACCGGCTGCCGCGGCTGTCGGGTCGGGGCACCTCGATGAGCCGTCTCGCGGGCGGCATCGGAGGTCGCGGTCCGGGCGAGACGAAGCTCGAGGTCGACCGTCGCCGCGCCCGTGACCGCATCCGTCAGCTCGAGAAAGAGGTGGAGCGGTTGGGAGGTTCCCGCGAGCTGCTCCGCAAGAACCGGCGCAACCAGGGCGTGCCGGTCGTGGGTATCATCGGATACACCAACGCCGGAAAGTCGACGCTGCTCAACGGCCTGACAAAGTCGGAGGTGCTGGCCGAAGACAAGCTCTTCGCGACGCTCGACCCCACCTCGCGCCGCCTCCGTTTCCCGAAGGACCGCGAGCTGATCCTGACCGACACGGTCGGCTTCATCCGCGACCTTCCGAAGGAGCTGATGGAGGCCTTCCGCGCGACGCTCGAAGAGATGGCCGACGCCGATCTGCTGCTCCATGTCATCGATGCCTCCGACCCGGCCCGCATCAATCAGATGCGCTCGACGGAGAAGATTCTTGGCGAGTTGGGGCTGTCGGAGACGCCGCGGATTCGGGTCTGGAACAAGATCGACCGGCTCGATCCCGAGGAGCGCATTGCGCTGCTCTCGGAGTTCGACGGCATCTGCATCTCGGCTTTGGATCGGGCCTCGAGTCGCCCTCTGATCGAGGAGCTCGACCGCTGGCTGCTCGCGCATGGCCACGCCGGCTCGGTGCCGCCGACGAGCGACGCCATTGACGGCCTCGATGCCTACGATCCTGCTCAGCTGCTCGAGCTTGGCATGGTGGGCGTGAGTCACGATGGGACCATCCCTCCTGGCCCGACAATCCACTGAGATGGCGAGCGGTTCGATGAGGGTTTGTTGCGCGTTTGTTGTCGCCGCGGGGTTGGCGGGATGTTCTACGGGCGGCGCCTCTGCCTCGCATCAGCAGGCCGCTGCGCCCTCCGGACCCGTAGACGGTGCGCGGCTCTTCCAGCGTCGGTGCGCGGTATGTCACGGCCCCACCGGAGAGGGGCAGGAGATGGCCTTCGGCGCCCGCTCGACCAACCTCACCGAGGCGGCGTTCCAGGCGCGCGTCACAGACGCTGCGCTGCTTCAGGTGATGCGGAACGGCATCGGCAGGATGCCCGCTGTGACAGGGCTGCGAGACGATGAGGCGAAGGCCATCGCGGCCCATGTACGGAGCATCAGAAGGCCATGAAGTCGGAGCTCAGCAGACAGCTCGCCGAGGTTCGCGACGACCGCACGGTCACCGCGGCCCGATACCCGCTGGAGCAGCTGCTGCAGGCAGCGAAGCAGGGGCGTCGCGTTGCCCTCATGCAGGCCAAGGGCGGCTATCTCTCCTACGTCTTGGCCGACCTGCTCCGCCATCGTCAGGGGCCGCTGGTGGTGGTGGTGCCGACGGCGCAGGCCGCGCGGCAGGTGCAGGCCTCGCTTGAGCTCTTTCTGCCGCAGACCGGCTGGGAGGTCTCGCAGTTTCCCGTGCCCGAGAGCTCGCCCTATGCCGAGATGAGTCCCGACCGTGCGAGCCTCTGCAGCCGCATGCGACTCGGCTGGGAGCTCGGCGAACTCCGGAGCGGTCAGGTACTCGTGGTGCCTCTGCTGGGCTGGGTGCGGAAGACGACACCCGCTGCGATGGTCCGGGCCGCCTCGGTGACCTTCGCGATCCGTGAACGGCTCGACGGTCCGGCCGTCGCGGAACAGCTCCGAGCGGCGGGCTATCAGTCGACCTCGGTGGTCGAGGATCCCGGTACCTTCAGTCTTCGTGGAGGGCTGCTCGATGTCTTCTCGCCCGCCTACGAGAAGCCCTTCCGGGTGGACCTCTTCGGCGACCAGATCGAGTCTATCCGCTGGTTCGATCCGGACTCGCAGCGGAGCGCGGGGATTGTCGAGCGAGCCATCGCCATTCCCACCCGTGAGGAGCTGCTGACCGAGGAGGGGCTGGAGATTTCGCGGAGGCGGCTGCGGGCGCTCGCAGACCGGCTCGGCACGCCGTCCAACAAGGTCTCTGCGCTGCTGCGCGAGCTGGAGCGCAAGGAGCGCTACTTCGGCATCGAGACGATTCAACCGGCCTTCGCTGAGGCGCTCGAGCCGCTCGCATCGCGGATTCCGAAAGAGGCCACCGTGGTGCTGGTCGACCCCACCGACCTCTTCCTCGAACATGCACGGATGATGGAGGCCCGCGAGCGGGAGTGGTCTCGGGAGCGCGAGCAGGGCAGCATCGTCTTTGAGCCGTCCGAGTACTTCCTGAGCAGCGAAGAGCTCATCGCGAGCTTCAGCGCGGGCGGATTTCAGATCGAGGTGGGAGCGCGCGACGCCTCGCTGACGCAGGCCGAAGAGCTGGCCTTTCCCTGCCTCGATGTGCACGAGGTGGAGCGAGCGCGGAAGGCACGCGGCAACGATGAAGGTGCGATCGCAGCTGCGCTGACGGTGGTGGATAGCTGGCGCGATCGGGTGGGCCGCGTGGTGGTTGTCTGCTCGTCGCGGTCGACCGCAACGCGGGTGGCCGAGGTGCTGCGGAGCCAAAAGCGCGAGGTGCAGACGCTGGCCTCGAGCGATGCCCTGTTCGAGGTGCGGTTTCCGCCTGCGACCCACCTCGAGGTGCTTGTAGGCGATGCGCTGGAGGGGTTTGTCGCGCCCTCGCGTGCGCTGGCTGTCATCACCGAGCGCGAGCTGCTCGGCAAGGCGATGCGCCGCTCCGGCCGTGAGCAGATGCACGAGGCCACCGCCGTCGCCTCGTTCAAGGAGCTCGAGGTGGGCGACCTGGTCGTCCACGTGGACTTCGGCGTCGCCAAGTATGCGGGCCTGACGCGGCTCTCCGTCGGCGACATCGAGAACGACTTCCTGACGCTGGAGTTCGCGGAGGGCGACCGGATACACATCCCCGTCTATCGGCTCGCAAAGGTTCAGCGCTACACTGGTTCTTCGACCTTCACCCGTCTCGACCGCCTCTCCGGCTCGACGTGGGAGAAGACAAAGGGCCGCATCAAGGCTGCGCTCGCCGATGTCGCCGAGGAGCTGATCCGGCTCTACGCGGAGCGGGCGACCCGCGAGGGGTTTGCCTTCTCTGCGCCCGATTCGATGTATCACGAGTTCGAGGCCTCGTTCCCCTACGAGGAGACGCCGCATCAGGCGCGTGCCATCGACGATGTGCTGTCCGACATGCAGTCCAACAAGCCGATGGATCGGCTGCTCTGCGGCGATGTGGGCTTCGGCAAAACCGAGGTGGCTATCCGTGCAGCCTACAAGGCGGTCTGCGATGGAAAGCAGGTGGCGATCCTGGTCCCGACGACCGTGCTGTGTGAGCAGCACCTCAACACCTTCCGCCGTCGGCTCAGCGAGACGGGTGCCCGCATCGAGGCTCTCTCACGGTTCCGGACGCCTCAGGAGGTAAAGGCCATTCTGGCGGCCACCGCGGAGGGCAAGGTCGACATCGTCATCGGCACCCACCGGCTCATCTCCAAGGATGTGGAGATCCCCAACCTGGCGCTCCTCATCATTGACGAGGAGCAGCGATTCGGCGTGCAGCACAAGGAGCGGCTCAAGCAGCTTCGCACCAGCGTCGATGTGCTGACGATGACTGCAACGCCCATCCCGCGCACGCTTGAGATGTCGCTGCTCGGCATCCGCGACCTGTCGATCATTACCACGCCCCCGCCCGGCCGGCTCTCGGTGCGAACCCATCTTGCACGCTTCCGCGACTCGGTGGTGCGTGAGGGCATTGAGCAGGAGCTGGCGCGGGGCGGGCAGGTCTACTTCGTGCACAACCGGGTTGATACCATCTACGGTCTGGCCGACGAGATCCGGCGGATGGTGCCCGAGGCTCGCGTAGGCGTGGGCCATGCGCAGATGAAGGACGACGAGCTCGAGAAGGTGATGATGGACTTCATTGCCCACCGGATCGATGTGCTCATCTCCACGACCATCGTCGAGTCGGGCATCGACATCTCGACCGCCAACACGATGTTCATCAACCATGCAGACAAGTTTGGCCTGGCGCAGCTCTACCAGCTCCGCGGACGGGTCGGACGGGGCAGCGACCGCGCCTACTGCTACCTCCTCGTGCCCGATCCGGGCCGTCTTCCTCCCGACTCCAAGCGGCGGCTGGAGGTGCTCATGGAGCACTCCGAGCTTGGCTCGGGCATGGCTGTGGCGCAGCACGACCTCGACATGCGCGGCGCCGGCAACATCCTCGGCGACGACCAGAACGGCCACATCGAGGCGATCGGCTTTGAACTCTACAGCGAGCTCCTGGCAGAGGCTGTCGGAGAGCTGTCGGGCGAGCCGGCACAGAAGGCCGTGGAGCCCGAGGTGAAGATCCCTGTCGCAGCCTTTGTGCCCGAGGACTACGTGGAGGACATCGGCCAGCGCCTGAGCTTCTACAAGCGTCTCAGCCTTGCTCCCGATTCTGCCACGGTTTACGATGTCATGGACGAGATGCAGGACCGCTACGGCCCTGTGCCCGTCAATGTTGAGCACCTGCGCGACCTCGTTCTTGTGAAGCTCATCATGAAGCAGATCGTCGCAAAACAGATTGAGGTTGGGCCCAAGGCGATCGTGGTGGAGCTGCTCCCGGAGACCACGCTTTCGCCCGACAAGGTGATGGCGCTGATCGCCTCGACCCGTGGCCAGTATGAGGTTCGTCCGGGCCTCATCCTTGTTCGCAAACTGCAGAGTAGGGAGAGCGTCAACCTGATGGAGACCGCGCTCCTGGTTTCACGTGAGGTTGCGCGATGCGCACGCGACGCCTCGTAGCGCTTCTGCCGCTCTTGCTTGCGGCCTGCACACCCGATCGTGCGCCCGGCGAGTCTGGCGAGCGGGTTGT
>JBIIFW010000095.1:0-8398 GCA_044236985.1 Bradymonadia bacterium
ATGAAGCGGAGGTATTGCGGCGTCACGATGAGGTGCAGGAGCAGGATCTGGGCCGGTGTGCCGTAGGACTGCTCGAGGTGGTTGATGACGGTGGAGAGGCTGGTCCCCGTGGCGCCCATGGGGTCGGGGATGACGAGGTGGCGGCCTTCAATGGTGCCACCGACCTTGCTGGCAGAGATCTCAGCGCCCGTGACGCGGCCTCCGTCGGGTGCAACGCGCGAGACAAGGAGGTGGTCCTGACGGACCTGGTCGGGGTCGAGGATGGTGTTGAAGAGGTCGTAGATGGTCTGCGACGGGAGGGTGCCGGCGCGGGCCACGTTGACGCAGACCACCTCTGCGGCAGGGTCGAAGCGCTCGCCGTCGAGGGTTGCGCGGTCGGTGTAGGCTGCCATGCGGGTCTGCGAGGCGACGCGGGCGCGTGGCAGCGCATGGTTCATCGCGGCGATGCCCAGATGGGTATAGAGTTGCGCGATGAGCCGGTTGAAGTCGGGCTGCCGGGTGGCAGGGCCACAGAGGCGGGCGAGCTGCGTGAGTGCGAAGGGGTCTGCGAGCAGATGGACGTTGGAGCCATAGTGATGGGCCCGCTCGCTGAGGCGGAAGTCGAGCTGCCGATAGGCGTTGTCTGTGGTCACGAGAGGTCCTCGCGGTCGGAGATGGGGGCAAGCGGCAGTGCGGTCTGCCGCGCCCGCTCGGCTGCCAGATGGCGGGCGCTGTTGTAGCAGCCACGGCAGAGGGCGACATAGCTGTCGGCCGCGCCGACCTGAATCTGGGCACCGCCGGAACTATCGACGACGCGGTGGCTCCGGTTTGCGGGGTGACCACACTCAACGCAGATGGAGAGCTGCTTGGTGATGAACTCGGCCATGGCCATGAGGTCGGGCATGGGGCCGAAAGGGTTGGCGGCGGAGTCCTGGTCGAGGCCGGAGCAGATGACACGGACGCCGCGATCGGCCAGCTCTTCGCAGAGGGCGAGGACCTCGTCTCCGAAGAACTGGATCTCGTCGATGCCGACCACCTTGACGGTGTCGCGGACAGCGGCGCGGAGCTCGGAGACGTCGCGGACACAGACGGCCTCGAGGGTGCGGCCGGCATGGCTGCAGATTTCGGTGCGGGAGTAGCGATCGTCAATGACAGGCTTGAAGACCTGCACCGACTGACGGGCGATGTGGGCCCGCTTGATGCGACGGATGAGCTCTTCGGTTTTGCCGGAGAACATGGGTCCGCAAATGACTTCGATCCAGCCTACGCCTTCTGGTTGAACAAGCACGATGCCTCGGGAATCAGGGTTTGGTTTGGGGGTTTGGCAGATGAACGAGCGCGGTCTGACCGTCGACGATGGTCACGAGGAGCGCCTTGCGGTGGGGCCCGCGGACAAAGGTGATGCGGCGCTGCCCAGGCTTGAGCGGCAAGGGGCGGTCTGCCGAGATGGGGGCTGAGAGCCCGGCGTCACGGCCATCGATGAGCAGCCGATAGGGGCCGTCGGTCTGGTCGGTGGTGAGCCAACCGACAGGTGATGCGGGCTCCGCCTCGCCGCCGACGCGGGGCAGACGGAGCTGAAGTCGCTGCTCGCTGAAGCCGTCAAAGATGACCTGGCGGCGGAGCGGGAGCAGGCCCGCGCCGCGTGGCGTGAGGAGCAGTTCATGCGGGCGGTAGGGGTCGAGCCCCGCGATGGTCCAGCTTCCCGAGCCGTCCGCAATGCCGGAGCCGTCGGCGATGCCGGAGCCGTCGATGCTGAGCTGGGCCTCGGCGTCGGCGGTGACGACGAGACGGGCCGAGGTGGGGGCAAGCGCGACGTCGATGGGCAGGCCTTGCAGTTTGGAGGGGTCGATCTCGAGCCGGCGGGGCGCGTGGCCAGGGGCAAAGAGGTCGATGACGGCAAGACCGGTCGGCGGGATGCGGAAGCTCTGCGAGGAGCCTGCGCCGAGCTTCCGCATGCCCTGGAGGAAGACCTGCGCCGTCGGCGGGGAGATCTGGAGTTTGACGACGGGGTCTCCGATGGTCCTTTCGCCCGTGGCCGGCCCGGCCGTGTCGTCGAGCAATGCGACAGCGCCGAGCGCGAAGACGCTGGCGATGCCGAAGGGGAGCAGCAGGCGGGCAAACGGGGAACGGGCTGCCGGGCGGGCGGGGGGTGCCGGCGCTGCCGCGGCAGGTTGGGAGGAGACCGGCGTGTGGGGTGCGACGGCGGGCTGCTGCTCTGTTTCGACGGGTGCGAAGGTGGCAACGCGGGCCAACTTGTCGCGCTCTGCAGCGAAGTCGGCAGGGAACTCTCGCTGCATGAAGGCGCGGAGCTCGGCCCGTCCATACTGCGTCGGCTGGCCGGCGAGCAGTGCGCGGAGTTCAGCTGCAAAGGCAGCAGCAGAGGGGAATCGCTCCGCGGGTGTCTTGGCGAGCGCCCTGCCCAGGATCGCGTCGAGAGCGGGCGGCAGGTGTGGCTGCGCCTCGCAAACCGATGGGGGCTGGAGCGAGCGGACCCGGTCGAGCGTCTCGAACTCGGAGGGCGCGTTGAAGAGGCGGCTGCCGGTGAGCATTTCGTGGAGCAGGATGCCGACCGCGAAGAGATCGCTCCGCTGGTCAGCGACCCCACCGGCGGCCTGTTCGGGCGACAGGTAGGCGAACTTGCCCTTGAGGACGCCCGCGCGGGTGCGGCCGGCGCCGGTGCCCGCGCGCGCAATGCCGAAGTCGAGGAGCTTCACCTCTCCGTCGAAGGAGACCATCACATTCTGCGGGCTGATGTCGCGATGGACGAGGTGGAGCGGCCTGCCGGCGTCGTCGACCTTTCGATGGGCGTAGTCGAGGGCGTCGAGGAGCTCGAGGATGATGTGGATGGCCTGGGCACCGCTCATCACACGGCCGTGCCCGACGAGGTGGCGCTGCAGCTGCAGGAGGTCGCGGCCTGCGATGAACTCCATGACCAGGTAGAGGAGGTCGCCCTGCTGGCCGAGTTCGAAGATGTCGCAGATGTTGGCGTGGTGGAGCTGTACGGCGAGCCGTGCCTCCTCCACGAACATGTCGAGAAAGGCTGGGTCTTCGGCCAGCCCGGGCAGCACCCGCTTGAGGGCCAGAAAGCGTTTCGGCGGGCGCTCCCGCTCGTCGCGCGCACGGAACACCTCCGCCATCCCGCCAACGCTCACGCGCTCCAGCAGGGTGTAATGGCCGAGAATCTGAAGCGGTTGAGACTGCATCGCGAGCACCTGTGGCGGGACTACCGCGCAGCGCGCGGCTGCGTCAATCAAAGTCGTTGCAGGACTGCCCGTTTCGAAGGGCAGCTCTCGCCCCTTGCGCCCCCTTCGCTCGCTGTTCTAGCCTAGGGGCTCTCTGCTTCGCTTTCGGTCGCCTGATGACGTTCAACCAGCTCCAAATCCAGAAGATGTCTGACGCGGAGCTTGAGGCCGCGATCGTCGAGCACAACCGGAACTACTGGGAGCTCAACGAACCCAAGATCACCGACGCGGAGTTCGACCTGCTCGTGCGCGAACTCACGGCACGGAACCCGAATTCGCCGGTGCTGGCGCGCGTGCCCTCTTCGACCATCACCGGAGACAAGGTTCGCCACGGCGCGCCCATGCTGAGCCTCGACAAGTGCTACTCCGCGGAGGAGCTCGACCGCTGGTTTGTTCGCATCGAAGGTGCAGCGATTGCGACCCAGAAGATAGACGGGCTCGCGGTGAGCCTCCGCTACGACGGCAACGGCAGGCTCATGCTGGCGGCAACGCGCGGCGACGGCGAGACGGGCGAGCTGGTGACCGCCAACATGCTGATGGTCGGCGGCGTGCCGTCGCAGGTCGCTGCAGCGAACATCGAGGTGCGTGGAGAGGCCTACATGCCCGTCTCCACCTTCAGCGCCCGCTATGCCGAGGCCTTCGCCAACCCCCGCAACCTCGCCGCAGGAGCACTCAAGCAGAAGGACCCCGCGAAGACCGAGGCCTACGGACTCCACTTCCTCGCCTACGACCTGCAGGGCGACCCGACCGTGGCCACGGAGGCCGAGGAGATGGAACGGCTGCGTGCGCTTGGCTTCACCGTTTCGCCCTATCTGGTCTGCGAGCGGGAGGCGGGGCAGCGCAGCTTCGAGGCGCTGGCAGCCAACCGCAACGAGCTCGACTACGAGACCGACGGCATCGTCTTCAAGGTCAACGACCTGGCCCTGCAGCACGGCCTCGGCAGTACCGCACACCACCCGCGCGGCGCCATCGCCTACAAGTATCAGGGTGAGTCGGGCCTCTCGAAGCTCACTGGCATCGAGTGGTCGGTCTCACGGACCGGAGCCATCAACCCCGTCGCCCTCGTGGAACCCGTCTTTCTGTCGGGCGTGACCGTCTCCCGCGTTTCGCTGCACAACCTCTCCATCATGGCGAAGCTGGCCGGCGAATCGCCGCTGGCGGTCGGCGCGCAGGTTGCCGTGACCCGTCGTGGCGGCGTGATTCCCCACATCGAGTCGGTGCTCCGGCCTGGCGACGGAGAGCCGCTGCTGCCGCCCTCCGCCTGCCCGAGCTGCGGCGCTGCGACCGAGGTCCGCGAAGACATCCTCATGGCGGACCACGCCCCCACCTGCACCGGCGCGGCTTCGCGGAGGCTCTTGCACGTGGCAAGCGCGCTCGACCTTGATGGCTTCGGGCCCAAACTCATCGAACAGCTCTTCGAAGCGGGACTGCTCACGGAGCCCGCCGACTTCTACGCACTCGACGCTGCCAAGCTGACCTCGCTCGAGCGGCTCGGCGACAAGTCCGCTGCCAACCTGCTGGCCAGCATCGAGGAGCGTCGCACCCTCCGCTTCGCCTCCTTCGTAAACGCGCTCGGCGCGCCCGAGGTGGGCGAGCAGCTGTCGCGCGACCTCGAGGCCAACTTCGACAGCCTCGAAAGCCTCCTCGACGCGAACGCCGATCAGCTCACCGCCATCGCTGGCGTCGGCCCCCGCGTCTCCTCTGCCATCCTCGGATTTGTGGCCGACCATCGGCCCTGGATCGAGCGGCTCGCGGCCTGCGTAACCTTCACCTGGCCACCCAAGTCGGCCGCCGGCGGACCGCTCGCGGGCAAGAAGTTCGTCTTCACCGGCTCGCTCGCCTCGATGTCGCGCGAGGTGGCGCAGGAGCAGGTGCGGTCGCTCGGCGGCGCAACGCCGAGTACGGTGAGCGGCGAGGTCGACTTCCTCGTTGTGGGCGATGCAGACTACGACAAGATGGTCGCCGGAAAGGTGTCATCGAAGCTCAAGAAGGCTATGAGCCTGCGCGAAGCGGGCGGCCGAATTCTCATCGTGCCCGAGCGCGACTTCCTGCCGATGCTGACTCCCGATTCTCCCTCTGCGTGAACCGTCACGCCCTCACTGCTGGTTGATGCATGTTTGAAGTTCCTCCCCGTCGTACACACACCTGTGGCGCACTCCGCGCGACTGATATCGGCGCGACGGTTACGCTCGATGGCTGGGTGGCAAGCAACCGCGACCTGGGTGGCTGCGCCTTCATCGACCTCCGCGACCGGTATGGCGTCACGCAGGTGAAGTTCGACCCGACCGTAAACGCCGCACTGGCAGCAGCAGCCGCTGCGGTTCGGCCCGAGTGGGTGGTCGGCATCACCGGCGTCGTGGTCAGCCGCGGCACCAACACGAACAAGCAGATCCCCACGGGCGAAATCGAGGTCGAGGCGACCGAGATTGTGGTGCTCAACCAGGCCGAGACGCCCCCCTTCCCGGTCCGCGACGAGGTGACGGCCAGCGAGGAGCTCCGCCTGCAGCACCGGTTTGTGGACCTGCGCCGCCGGCCCATCCAGAAGAACATCGTCCTCCGCGCAGAGGTGACCCATGTGGTCCGCCAGTTCCTGCACGAGAATGGCTTCCTCGAGCTTGAGACCCCCATTCTGACGAAGTCGACGCCCGAAGGGGCACGCGACTACCTCGTCCCGAGCCGGGTGCACGGTGGCGAGTTCTACGCCCTGCCCCAGTCGCCCCAGCTCTTCAAGCAGCTCTACATGATCGCCGGCTTCGACCGGTACTATCAGATCTGCCGCTGCTTCCGTGACGAAGACCTCCGCGCCGACCGGCAGCCCGAGTTCACCCAGATCGACATGGAGATGTCGTTCATCGATCGCGAAGACATCTATGAGCTCTGCGAGCGGCTCATGTCGCGCATCTGGAAGTATGTGCACAACCACGACATCCAGCTGCCGATCCCCCGCATCTCCTACGATGAGGCGATGGCCCGCTTTGGCGTCGACAACCCCGACATGCGTTACGGCCTCGAACTGCAGGACCTCAGCGCGCTGTCGGCCGACGGCTTCCCCTTCCCGCTCTTTGCCGACGCGGTCGCCAAGGGCGGCGTGGTCAAGGGCATCGTGGTGCCGAACGGCGGCGACATCAGCCGCAAGAGCATCGACGAGTACACCGCCAAGGCTGCCATCTTCGGCGCCAAGGGGCTGGGCTGGGCCAAGCTGACGGCCGAGGGCTGGACGGGCGGCATCTCGAAGTTCTTCGACGCCGGCTGGCAGGCGAAGATTGCGGGCGCGATAGGGGCGAAGGAGGGCGACCTGCTCCTCTTCGTGGCCGACCTCGCCAAGGTCGCCAACCCGGCGCTCGGCAACCTCCGCAAGCTCATAGCTGCGGAGCGTGGCTTCATCCCGGCCGACAGCTACAAGTTCGTCTGGGTGACCGACTTCCCGCTGCTCGACTACGATGCGGAGGCCGGTCGCTGGGTGGCCATGCACCACCCCTTCACCTCGCCCCGCCCGGAAGACGTGCCCCTCTTCGACACCAACCCCGGCGAGATTCGGGCCCGCGCCTACGACCTCGTCCTCAACGGCATCGAGCTCGGCGGCGGCAGCATCCGAATTCACGACACGCGTCTGCAGAGCAAGCTCTTCTCGCTGCTCGGCATCGGTGAAGAGGAGGCCAACCAGAAGTTCGGCTTCCTGCTCAAGGCCCTCAAGAGCGGCGCACCGCCGCACGGCGGCATCGCCTTCGGCTTCGACCGGCTCATGATGCTGCTGTCTGGCGCAACCAGCCTCCGCGATGTCATCGCCTACCCGAAGACGGCAAGCGCCTCCTGCCTGATGACCGAGGCACCGGGCCCGGTGGATGACGCCCAGCTCCGCGAGCTCGGCATCGCGCTCGCCAAGCCGCGCGGTTGATCGGCATGGCGGCTACCTCACGCCAGACGGGGCCTCGCCCCGCGGGAACGCGTGAGCAGCCGCTCGACCTCATCGTTATCGGGGGCGGCATCAACGGCGCCGGTATCGCGCGCGACGCTGCGCTGCGCGGGCTCCATGTGACGCTCTGCGAGATGCGTGACCTCGCGACGGGCGCCACCTGGGCCAGCTCAGGGATGATTCATGGCGGGTTGCGGTATCTGACCTCAGACCCTTCGGTGACCCGGCTCTCCTGCCTCGACTCAGGCTTCATCCAGCAGATTGCCCCCCACCTCCTCTTCCGGATCCCCTTCCTGCTGCCTTGGCAGGAGGGCGGCATCAAAGAGCGGGTGATGCTGGAGCTCGCAGAGGTCTTTTTCACGGTCTACGACCGCTACCAGCCGCTCAAACGGGGGCTGATGCATACGCGCCTCACACGGGAGGAGGCGCTTCGCGTGGAGCCCGGGCTAGCGAAGAACCTGCTCGGCGCCATCACGATGGACGAGTGGGGCATCGATGCGCAGCGGCTCACGCTCATCAACGCGCTGGATGCGGCAGAGCATGGGGCGGAGATTCTCACCTACCACAAGGTAGAAGGACTGATTCGCGAGGGCGGCCGGGTGCTTGGGGTCCGGCTGGTCGACCGGCTTTCGGGTGCCCGCCGGGAGCTCTTTTCGTCGCGGGTTATCAACGCGGGCGGCCCGTGGAGCATGGGGATCGCGGCGCAGGAGGGGGCTTCGTCGGTGAAGGTTCGGCCCGGAAAGGGGGTTCACCTCATCACGGCGGGCCGAGTGACCAACTATGCGGTGCTGGCGAACGCGGTCGACGGGCGACAGATTTTCATCTGTCCGCAGCAGAACACGACGCTCATCGGCACCACGGACGACGACTACTACGGCGACCTCGAGCGCATTCCAGTGCTCGAAGATGAGATAGAGTATCTACTGCAAGGAGTAGAGTATATCTTCCCGACAATCCGAAGGTATCCGCTCATCGGAACAACCGTAGGATGCCGCGCAACGCTCCACAGCTACGGCAAACCCGAAGACGACCTGAGCCGCGCCCACCGCATCTACGACCACCGGAGCGAGGGGCTCGACGGCTTCTTCTCCATCGCAGGCGGCAAGCTCGCCACCTACCGGATCATGGCGGAGGAGGCGACCGATGCGCTCATGCAGTCGCTCGGCCGGAACGTGGCCTGCGAGACTTCGACGCGCGCCCTACCCGGCGGCGAACACCACGGGCTGATGGTCCGCGATTTTGTGGAGGCCGGCGTGAGCGCGGT
>JBIIFW010000096.1:0-8390 GCA_044236985.1 Bradymonadia bacterium
CGCGGGCCATCGCGACAAGGTGCTGGGCTACGCGGCTGCCGCGATCCGCGAGGGCGGGTCCGCGCTGGTTGGCGGCGGCATCCCCAACCTGCAGGCGCCCTGGAGCGGCGGCTTCTACATGGAGCCCACGCTCTGGACCGGGCTCGCTGATGATGCCGCCTGTGTCCGCGAGGAGGTCTTCGGCCCCGTGTGCGCCGTCACACCCTTCGACAGCGAAGAGGAGGCTGTCGCGCGGGCGAACGCCTCAGAGTACGGCCTCTGTGCTGCCATCTGGACCCGCGACGTGGGCCGCGCCCACCGCGTCGCCGCCGCTGTGGATGCCGGGATGGTCTGGGTCAACACCTGGTATCTCCGCGACCTTCGCACCCCCTTCGGCGGCACCAAGCGAAGCGGGATTGGCCGCGAAGGCGGGCGACATTCCTTTGACTTCTATTCCGAGATCAAGACGATCGCGCTCCGCATCGACGACACGGGTTCAAGATGAAACTGCAACGCGAAGCCTTCATTCTACCGGACCGCGCTCCGGCCCTCGCTCACTATCCCCACGCCCGGGGCGCCGGCGACTTTGTCTTTGTCTCCGGCATCTCCTGCCGGCGGCCAGACAACAGCTACGAGGGCGTCTACCGCAGCGCAGACGGCACCGTGTCACTCGACATCCGCGAGCAGACCCGGGCCGTCCTTGAGAACATCGCGACCATCCTCGCCGCCGCCGGCCTCGGCCTCGAGCATGTGGTCGACCTCACCACCTTTCTGGTCAACATGTCGGATTATGCCGGCTACAACGAGGTCTACAACGGCTTCTTCGATGCTGCATCCGGCCCTTCGCGGACCACCGTCGGCGTGAGAGAACTCCCCCACCCGCATCTCTTGATCGAGATCAAAGTCGTAGCAGCACGATGAGCAAACCTCTCTCCGAATCCGAACTTCTCTGGTGCGCAGATCAGCTCTGGCAGGCGCAGCAATCCGGAACGCCCTGCCCTCCGCTGACCGAGAGTTTCGCGGGCATCACGCCCGAAGAGGCCTACGCCATTCAGGGCATCAATGTTCGCCGCCGCATGGAGGTG
This sequence comes from Bradymonadia bacterium, assembly GCA_044236985.1. Taxonomy (GTDB): domain Bacteria; phylum Myxococcota_A; class Bradymonadia; order REDH01; family REDH01; genus CAIWGR01. The sequence continues at coordinate 1,065 of JBIIFW010000096.1, forward strand.
GCAGGGCTGCACGGCCCCGTCGCCCGTCGCGTCGGATTGAAGATCGGCCTCACCAGCCGCGCCGTCCAAGAGTGGCTCGGCGTCAACGAGCCCGACTTCGGCTGGCTGCTCTCCGATATGGTCATCGAGCCCGAAGGCAGTGCGCCGCTCCAGCGTCTGTTGCAGCCACGGGGCGAGGGTGAGATCGCCTTCATCCTCAGGCGGGATCTCGCCGGCCCGGGCGTCACCGCAGCCGATGTCCTTGCCGCAACCGACTATGTACTGCCCGCCATCGAGGTCGTCGACTCACGCGTCCGCGACTGGAAGGTGAAGTATGGCGACACCGTCGCCGACAATGCCAGCAGTGGCATGTATGTCACGGGACGCGAGCCCATCTTGGCGAGCAGCGTTGACTTTGAGCAGTGCGGCATGACCCTCCGCAAGAACGGCACCGTCGTCTCGACGGGCGCCGGCGCAGCCTGCCTCGGCAGCCCGGTGCTCGCGGTCGCCTGGCTCGCCAACACCTTCGGGCGACTCGGCATCACCCTCCACGCCGGCGAGATCATACTCAGCGGCGCGCTCGGGCCCGTCAGCCCCGTCGCCCACGGCGACCACCTCGAGGTCGCCATCTCCGGCCTCGGCACTGCCTCCGCCACCTTCCTCAAGGAGGGCTAGATGGTCCCACCCTACCTGCCCCCCGCCATCGCCGCCGAGCTCCGCGCGGCGCGCGCCTCGCTCACTGCCATCGACCAACTCGAGGGCCGCTGGGGCGCGCTCAGTCTCGATGAGGCCTACGCGATTCAGCACCACGACGCAGTGACCGCAGCCGGCAGCTACCCCGCCGCTGCCGCCGCGCTCGACGGCTTCAAGCTCGGCTTCACCAGCCGAGCGAAGATGGCGCAGATGAACCTCTCCACGCCCATCTATGGGCTCCTCCCCCGAGGCTCCCGCATCGCAACCGGCGCAACGCTCTCACGCGCGGCCTACATCCAGCCGCGCGTCGAGCCCGAACTGGCTGTGGTGGTCGGCCGCTCCATCCCGCTCGACATGCACCCGGACGAGGCCTGGCTACGGCTCGACCATGCCTGCGCCGCCATGGAGCTCCTCGACTCGCGCTACCGCGACTACAAGTTTTCGGTCACCGATGTCATCGCCGACAACACCTCCGCGGCAGGCTACCTGCTCGGCAGCGCGCGGCTCCCGCTGTCGCGCGAGCTCGGCAACCTTGGCGTCCTCTTCTACAAGAACGGCACCCTCATCGAAGCGGCCAGCACCGCCGCCGCGCTCGAACACCCCAAGCATGCCTTCGCAGCACTGCTCGCCATGCTCCGCGGCCACGGCCTCACGGAGCTCACCGAGGGCGCCGTCATCCTCACGGGCGGCCTCACCGCGGCCCACGCGATGGCACCTGGCGACCATGCCCGCATCATCCTCGAGGGGCTCGGCCCAGTCGACCTCCACTTCGCCCCTTAGCCGCTTCGGAGAACCACCATGGCCCTTCTGCCGCCTATTCACCTGCCCAGCTGGATTGCCGAAAACCGGCACCTCCTCAAGCCGCCCGTCGGCAACAAGAAGATCTACGAAGACTCCGACTTCGTCATCATGGCCGTTGGCGGCCCCAACGCCCGCATCGACTTTCACATCGATCCGGGCGAGGAGCTCTTCTACCAGGTGCAGGGCGATATGGTCCTCCGCGTGGTGGACGAGGGCGCCTTCCGAGACATCCTCATCAAGGAGGGGTCGATGTTCCTGCTGCCCTCCTGGGTGCCCCACTCGCCGCAGCGCTTCCCCGACACTGTCGGGCTGGTCATCGAGCGCAAGCGGGCAGCGGGCGAAGAAGACAAGCTCCGCTGGTACTGCGACGACTGCGTGAGCGTCCTTCACGAAGAGACCTTCCCGCTCGAAGACATCGCCACCCAGCTCAAGGCGGTCATCGAGAAGTTCAACACCAGCGAGAGCCTCCGCACCTGCAAGAACTGCGGCGCGCTCAAGTCCACGACGCCCAGGCGGTAGCGCTCCGATGACCGTCGACGTCCACACCCACATCCTGCCGCCGCACTGGCCCGACCTCGAGAAGCGGTATGGCTCCGGAGGGTGGGTCCAGCTCGAGCACTGCCCAGGCTGCCGCTCCCGCATGCTCCGCGATGGCAAGGTCTTCCGCGAGGTGGACCCGAACTGCTTCGACGAGGCCGTACGGCTGCGCGAATGCGACGAGGCGGGGGTGGGCGCGCAGGTGCTCTCGACCGTGCCGGTCATGTTCTCCTACGACAAGCAGCCCGCCCACGCGCTCGACCTCGCGATGCTCCTCAACGACCACATCGCCGACCTCGTGGCCCGCTTTCCGAGCCGCTTTGCAGGGCTCGCCACCGTGCCGCTGCAGACGCCCGAGGCCGCCGCGCGCGAACTCGAGCGGGCCATGCGTTCCGGCCACGCGGGCGCACAAATCGGCACCCATGTGAATGGCTGGAACCTCGATGACGAGGCGCTCGAACCCTTCTGGCAGGCCGCCAACGACCTCGACGCCGCCATCTTCGTTCACCCGTGGGACATGCTCGGCCAGAGCCACATGACCCGCCACTGGCTCCCCTGGCTCGTCGGCATGCCCATGGAGCTCTCGCTCGCCATCTGCAGCCTCACCATGGGCGGTGTGCTCGAGCGGTACCCGCGCATCCGCTTCATGTTCGCGCATGGTGGCGGCGCCTTCTCGGGCACCGTAGGCCGCATCGACCACGGCTTCGAGGCTCGGCCCGACCTCTGCCAGACCCGCACCGCGCAGCCGCCCTCCTCCTTCCTCGACAAGATCTGGGTCGATGCGCTCGTGCACGACCTGCGCACCCTCCGCTTCACCGTCGACCTCTACGGCGACACCCGCGTCGCGCTCGGTACCGACTACCCCTTCCCCCTCGGTGAGGCCCAGCCCGGCGCGCTCATCCGCTCCGCTGGCTTCGCGCCCGATGCCGAGCGGCGCCTGCTGCGCGGCAACGCCATCGACTGGCTCGGCGGGGCTGGTCGACTTCTCAAGGAGGTTCCATGAACTCGCTGGACCATCTGAGCGCGCTCGACGCGGCCGACCCGCTCGCCCACCTCCGCGCCCAGTTCCACCTGCCGCTGCATGACGGCGCGCCGCAGGTCTACCTCTGTGGAAACTCACTTGGACTGCAGCCCAAGGCGACGCGCGCGGCGATTGAGCAGGAGCTCGACGACTGGGCTCGCCTTGGCGTGGAGGGCCACTTCCACGCAAAGCACAGCTGGTATGAGACCCATTTGGAGCTGCGTGACAGCCTCGCGCGACTCGCCGGTGCCAGGCCCTCAGAGGTGGCCGCGATGGGCTCGCTCACCGCCAACCTCCACATGGCGCTTACCTCGTTTTATCGGCCCACCAGCAGCCGCTTCAAGGTGCTGATGGAGGCGGAGATGTTCCCCTCCGATCGCTACGCGATGGCCTCCCACATCGAGCTCCACCACCGCACCCGCGAAGAGGCGCTCATCGAGCTCGGCGGCGACGCACGCGGGATCATCTCCACCGACCGAATCATCGACGCCATCCGCCAAGCGGGCGACAGCCTTGCGCTCGTCCTCTGGTCGGGCGTGAACTACTACTCGGGGCAGCGCTACGACCTCGACGCCATCGCCAAGGCAGCCCGTGAGGTCGGCGCCAGCGTCGGCTTCGACCTCGCCCATGCGATGGGCAATGTGCCGCTCACGCTCCACGAGACGGCGCCCGACTTTGCAGTCTGGTGCACCTACAAGTATCTCAACAGCGGGCCGGGCGGCGTTGGCGGGCTCTTCGTTCATGAACGCCATCACGGCGACGCCAGCCTCCATCGCCTCGCTGGCTGGTGGGGCAACGACCCCGCCACCCGCTTCACCATGCCCCGCACCTTTGTGCCGCAGCACTCGGTGGATGCCTGGCAGGTAAGCAACGCGCCGGTGCTACAGATTGCCGCACTCCGGGCCTCGCTTGGCCTCTTCGACAAGGCGCCCCTCGACGCCCTCCGCGCCAAGTCCCTCCGCATGGGCAGCGAACTCCGCGCCCTCCTCCAAGAGCGACTCGGCGACAAGGTCTTGCTCCTCACACCCGAGCCCGCGGACGAGCGCGGCTGTCAGCTCTCCATCCGCGTCGGCCAGGCCGCGCGACGCGTCTGCGACCAGCTCCTCGCACGGGGCGTCGTCTGCGACTTCCGCGCACCCGATGTGGTCCGCGCCGCGCCCACCCCGCTCTACAACACCTTCGCGGAGCTCGGGCGCTTCACAGAAACGCTCGCAGCAATCTACGACGAACAACCCTGGGAGAGTCCCACATGATGACCGACGAACGACCCATCGCCATCGTCGGGGCCGGGCTCGCCGGCAGCCTGCTCGCTGCGCTCCTCGCCAAGCAGGGCCGCCGGGTGCTCATCGTCGAGCGGCGCAAGGACCTCCGCAAGACCGTGGTCGCTGCCGGCCGCTCCATCAACCTTGCGCTCTCCACGCGAGGCATCACCGCGCTCCAGCTTGCAGGGGTCGACGACCTCGTCTTGCCGCTCTGCGTGGAGATGCCGGGACGGCTCATGCATGCACCCTCCGGCGCGCTGACCTATCAGCCCTACGGAAGCGCAGGGCAGTCCATCCGCTCGGTCTCCCGCCGCGACCTCAACGCCCTGCTGCTCGATGCCGCGGAGGCCGCAGGCGCCTCGCTCCGATTCGAGACCAGCTGCGAGGACCTCGACCCTGAGAGCGGGCTGCTGACGCTGCGCGATGCTGCCTCCGGCAACCAGGAGGAGATCGCCTGCGACTTCGTTGTGGGCGCCGACGGCGCAAACTCCGCGGTCCGCATCGCGCTGCGCAGGCGGGGCCACCTCACCGACGTGGAGACCACCCTCGAGCACGGCTACAAGGAGCTCAACATCACGCCGGATCGCGATGGCTCTTTCCGCCTCGAACGGGCAGCCCTCCACATCTGGCCGCGCGGCGATTTCATGCTCATCGCCCTGCCGAACCCGGGCGGCGACTTCACCCTCACCCTCTTCCTGGAGGTCGCAGGAGAGCGCGGCTTCGACGCCATCGCGGAGCCAGCCGCGGCGCGCGCCTTCTTCGAGGAGCACTTCGCCGATGCGCTGGCCCTCATGCCCGACTTCGATGAGCAGTGGGCGGCCCGGCCCGTCAGCCGCCTTGCCTACCTCCACACCTCGACCTTTCACGCCGGCGCCCGCGCCCTGCTGGTCGGCGACGCCGCCCACGCCGTCGTCCCCTTTTACGGTCAGGGCATGAACGCATCGTTCGAGGACTGCACCATCCTTATGCAGCTCCTCGAAGCGCATGCCGGCACCTTCTCCGCCGACCTCTGCCGCGACTACACGGCCGCGCGAAAGCCCAACGGCGATGCCATCTGCGCCCTCGCGCTCGGCAACTTCATCGAGATGCGCGACAAGGTCGCCTCGCCCTCCTTCCTCTTTCGGAGGCGCATCGAAGCCGCCCTTCACGCGCTCGAGCCGGAGCGCTTCATCCCGCTCTACACCATGGTCACCTTTAGCAACCGTCCCTACGCCGAGTCGCAGGAGCGGGCCCGCAGGCAGGATGGCTGGCTCGACGCGGCTCTCGCTCTCATCGGCTGCTCGCTCGAAGAGACCGACCAAGACCCCGCGGCCATCGCGCCACGCCTCCTCGACGCGCTCCCGCTCCCGCACTGATTCTGGCGTCAGCGCCACCTCGGGCTATAGGCGCTCGCATGACCGTCCCACACGACATCCACGCGCTCCGCGTCGCACCGCTCCGCACCATGGAGCGCCTCCTCATGCTCGAGCACACCCGGCTCGACACCCGCTTCCGCGCCATCGACCTCGACCGGCTCCGTTATGCGCTCGCACTGGCCCGCATGGAGCGGATCAGCGCGGAGCACCGCACCATCGACCTCTTCGAAGAGATCGCACCCTTCCGCCACTGGCTCATCGAACAGCTCGAGCACCACGTAGACGCAGCCGGCGAGCGCCCCATCGATTGGGCCGGCCTCGCCCGCGCCATCCCTGAGGTCATGCGCCGCGTCGGTGATGTGCGAACCCACCTGCTCGAGCGCCACGTCGGAGAGCTCTCCGAAACCCGCTTCGAGCACGAAATCCGCCACCGCCAGCTTGTCCTCGTCCTCGGCGGCGGCGGCGGAGCCGGCTACCCCCACCTCGGCGTCTTCGCCATCCTCTCCGAGCTCGGCCTTGTCCCCAAGATGATTGTCGGCTCCAGCATGGGCGCCATGCTCGGCCTCTTCCGCGCCAGCATGCGCCATTACGACCCGCTCGCCGTCGCCGTGGCACTCCCCCGCCCCTCCGAGGCCGGACGCCTCTTCTCGCCCTACAGTGGCGTCTCCCGGTTCGGCTTTCCCGGCACCTTCGAACTCAACCTCCGCGCCGTCGCGACCGACATCTTTCGCAACATGCTCGCCAAAGACCTGCCGACCCTCGCAGAGCTCCCCATCCCGCTCCGGCCCGTCGTCACGGGTCTGCGCACGGGCGTCGGCGTCGCGCTCGGCGAGGTCGAATCGGAGATCACGCGCAGCCGCACCCTCCTCACGCCGCTCGCGCTCCGCCGCCGAAGCTGGCTCCTGCTCTCCACCATCCGGCGCATGGTCCAGAACCCGCGCATGCTCTCCAAAATCACCTTCGGACACGACGAAGAGGTGCGCGACTACGACGCCGTCGACGCCGTCGGCTTCTCCTGCGCCGTCCCGGGCATTCTCCACTACGACATCCACGACCCAACCCACCCCTCCATGCGGGCCACCCAGCGCCTGATGGAGAGCCGTCAGCTCTTCCGCCTCACCGATGGCGGCGTCGTCAGCAACGTGGCCAGCGAGACCGCTTGGCAGTGCGTGCAGGCAGGCGAAATCCAGAGCCGAAACGCCTTCATTCTCTCCTTCGATGCCTTTGCTCCCGGCGCCAACGCCAACGCCCTCTACTTCCCCGTCCAGCGGCTCATCCGCGAGCAGGTACTCAGCGAGCGGGTCTACGCCGACTACCACCACACCTACCGCAGCCCGCTCGCGGCTGTGCAGGTGCTCGCCAACCTCGACGACATCCAGAGCTGCATCGCCAAGGTCCGCAAGGAGCTCGACCCGCTTCGCACCTACCTCGCTCGTTCGCTGCAGCCGCTGCCCCGCTGGTCCCAGCTCCAGGAGACCCACTCGCCATGATCCACTACCGCGTCTCGCTCCCCAACCCGCACGACCACACGCTCGCAGTCGAGCTCCGCATCGCCAATCCGGACCGTCAGACGCGCCTTCACCTCCCCGTCTGGACGCCCGGCAGCTACCTCGTGCGTGAGTTCTCTCGCTACCTCAGCGAACTCACCATCGAGGCCGCCGGCACGGGCAGCGCGACC
>JBIIFW010000005.1:0-26548 GCA_044236985.1 Bradymonadia bacterium
GCCGCAAGTCGATGCTCCGCGCCATCGCGGGCGCCGAGCCGGAGGGGCTCGAGCATGCCACCACCACGGCCCATCTGCTCGCCGCCCTCGCGGGGGCCGCCGTGCTGCGCACCCACCATGTGGCGGCAGCCGTCGCGATGCGGCGCACACTGCTTCACCTGCAGCCGCAAGCAGAGTAGCCTAAGTCGAGCGGGGCAGCGGGCGACCATCGACCGACCCCACCGACTCCGAGCCAGCCCACCGCATGCCAGCCTTCTCCGCCACCGAAATTCGAGACCTCGCGACGGGGCTCATCGACTTCGCGGTGGTCTTCCTCATCATCTATCGGCTCCTGCTGCTCATCCGCGGCACCCGCGCCGTACAGGTGATGACGGGCCTGCTGGTCATCGTCTTCGGCTACTTCCTCTCCTCCGACGACTACCTCGGCCTGCCCACGCTGCACTGGCTGCTCGACAAGTTCTTTGGAGCGCTCGTGCTGGTCGCGGTGGTGCTCTTCCAGAACGACATCCGGCGCGCCTTCTCGCGGGTCGTCGAGACGAAGTGGCTGGGCGGTCGGTCGCAGCGCAGCGCGCTGGCCTGGGTGGAGGAGCTGCTCAAGGCGGTGTCGATGTTGCGTGACGCCCGCATCGGCGGCCTGGTTGTCATCGAACGTGATGCCGACCTCTCGCCGCTCGCCGAGTCGGGCACAACGCTCGATGCCACCATTTCGAAGGAGGCGCTCTTCGCCATCTTCAACCCGGGGTATGCGAGCCCGCTCCACGACGGCGCCTGTGTGCTGCGTGGCGGCCGCATCGCCGCGGCAGCCTGCTTTCTTCCGCTCACGACCAACGCAGAGGTGGACCGAACGATGGGTACCCGGCATCGCGCAGCGATCGGCGTCACCGAGGAGCTCGACGCGGTCGCGCTGGTCGTTTCCGAGTCTACGCAGCGCATCACCGTCGCTGTCGGTGGCCACCTCTCGCGTGAGCTGAACATGCCGGAGCTACGCCAGCTGCTCATGGCGCTGCTCAACCGGCCACCGGGCGGCGCAGACCCCGAACTCCCCTCGGAGGAGAAGATGCAGATCCAGCCGTCAGCGGAGGCCCCATGAGACTGCCCGGCTGGCTCACGGACAACTTCCGCCTCAAGCTCTTCGCCCTCCTCCTCACGACGCTGGTCTACGGCATCGTCATGGCGGGCCGCACCTACGAGCGCGAACTCTCCTTTTCGGTCGCTGTCGCCGGCCTCGGCGAAGACAAGGTACTCGTTGGTCAACCCCCCGAGATCCGCGTCCGCCTGGCCGCGACGCCCGGTGGCTTCTCAAGCCTTGGAGACCCCTCGCGACGGGTCATCCATCTCACGCTCCCGGCGTCGGGCAAGGGTCGTTTCGGTCTCTCCGACGCAGACCTCGCGCTGCCGCGGGGCGTGAGGGCGCTCTCCATCTCACCCGCCTCCTTCGACCTGCGGCTCGAGAACCTCGTGACCAAGACCCTGCCTGTGCGCGCCGAGTCGAAGGGAACGCCGGCGACAGGTCATCAGGTCACCTCGATGCGGCCCATCCCCGACAAGATTCAGGTCCGCGGGCCGCAGTCGGTCTTCGCCTCACTCTCGCATGTGACCGCGGAGGCCATCGATGTCGAAGGGCGGGATAGAGACTTCAGCGCACGCGCCCGGTTCACCACCGAAGTGCCCTTCGTGGTGCTACCATCGGACGGCGTCGATGTCGCGATTGGCATCGAGAGCACCGTGGGCTCACGCACGCTCTCCAAGGTCGCCGTGCAGCTGCTCGGACCACGTGCAGAGCGGGCCTCGCTCGACCGCAAGAGCCTGCAGGTCCGACTGCGCGGCCCCCGCGCTGTGCTCGACGAACTCGATGCTGCTGCGCTCTTTGCGACCGTCGATTTGCTGGCACTGCCGAGCCAGTTTCCCGGCACCTACGCCGTGACGCCGCGGCTGCTCAATCTGCCCGAAGAGGTAGAGGTGCAACGGCTCTCGCCGGAGACGCTCAAGTTGACGCTCCGCTGATGCAAGACTACCTCGGACGAGCCTGTTTCTGGGCCAAAGTGTGCGCGTGGAGTTCAGACCATGAGTGAGCGAAGGTACTTCGGAACCGACGGTATCCGGGGCACAGCGAATGCTTCTCCCATGACGGTGGAGACGGCGCTGGCCTTGGGTCGCGCGGTCGCTACCCGGTTCAACCGGGCCGGCCATCGCGCCAAGATTCTCGTCGGAAAGGACACCCGTCTCTCCGGCTACATGTTCGAGGCAGCACTGCTCGCAGGCATCACGAGCACGGGTGCCGATGTCATTCTGCTCGGGCCGCTCCCCACGCCCGGCATCGCCTTCCTCACCACCTCCATGCGCGCAGATGCCGGCATCGTCCTGAGCGCCTCGCACAACCCCTTCGAAGACAACGGCCTCAAGGTCTTTGGCCACGATGGCTTCAAGCTGCCCGACGAGGTCGAGATGGACCTTGAGCGCATGATGGACAGCCCGGCAGCCATGAAGGTGGCCCGCGGTCACGACCTTGGCCGCGCGAAGCGGGTCGACGACGCGATGGGCCGCTATGTCACCCACCTCAAGACCATGCTCCGTGCGGAGTATGACCTCTCCGGCCTCCGCATCGTGGTGGACTGCGCCAACGGTGCCGCCTACCGCGCTGCCCCGACGCTCCTCTCCGAGCTCGGCGCCACCGTCTTCGCCATCGGCGTGACCCCCGACGGCACCAACATCAACGACGGGTGCGGCTCGCTCCATCCCGAGAAGGCTGCCGCCGCCGTCAAATCGCACGGCGCGCACCTCGGCATTGCGCTCGACGGAGATGCAGACCGGCTCATCCTCATCGACGAGCGCGGAGATGTGGTCGATGGCGACGCCGTCATGGCGCTCGCCGCGCTCGACCTCAAGGAGCACGGGCTGCTTCGCGGCGATACCGTGGTTGCGACGGTCATGTCGAACCTCGGCCTGGAGCATGCACTGTCGCGCGCCGGCATCCGTCTGGAGCGCACAGCAGTCGGCGACCGCTACGTGGTGCAGCGGATGCGCGAAGGGGGCTTCAACTTCGGTGGCGAACAGTCGGGCCACCTCGTCTTCCTCGACCATGCGACCACGGGCGACGGTCTCGTCGCAGCGCTGCAGGTCCTCAACGTGATGCAGGGCCGCCAGCGCCCGCTCAGCGAGCTCGCGCAGGTCATGCAGCGGCTCCCGCAGGTGCTCGTCAACCTCAAGGTCCCCGAGAAGCGCCCGCTCGCAAGCCTTCCGCTGGCCGCTGCCGCCATGGCGGATGTGGAGGCAAAGCTTGGGAAGGATGGCCGTATCCTCGTCCGCTACTCCGGTACCGAGGCCAAGATTCGGGTCATGATCGAAGGTCCCGACGAGACCATGATCGGAACGTTCGCTCAGGAGGTCGTTGCGGCGATCTCGAAGGACTTCGGAGTCTGAGATGCACCGTCCCCGCCTCGGCGTGAACATCGACCACATCGCGACGCTGCGGCAGGCGCGCGGGACGCGCTACCCGGAGCCACTCCTCGGTGCGCAGCTCGCGCAGCTCGGTGGCGCCGACCAGATCACGGTCCACCTTCGCGAAGACCGGCGCCACATCCAGGACCGCGATGTCCGGCTCCTGCGGGAGGTGGTTACCTGCCCGCTCAACCTCGAGATGGGTCTTACCGATGAGATGATCGCCATCGCGCTCGAGGTGGGCCCAGACACGGTGACGCTGGTGCCCGAGCGACGAGAGGAGCGAACCACCGAGGGCGGACTCGACCTCCGGCCGCGCGCCGAAGCCATCGCTGATTTTGCAGCAACCTGCGCCGCGCGCGGCATCGAACTTTCGCTCTTCATCGAGGCCTCCGCGGAGCAGATCCATCTCTCCAAGCAGGTCGGTGCCTCCATCGTCGAGCTCCACACCGGTGAGTTCGCGGAGGCCAGGCCGGGACAGCAGGCCGCCGAAGTTGACCGGCTGCGTGACGGCGCCCAGCTCGCCAAGAGCCTCGGCCTGACAGTCGCTGCGGGCCACGGCCTCCACTACGAGAACATCTTCCCGCTCCTCGAGGTGGTCGAGATCGAGGAGTACAACATCGGTCATGCCATCGTGGCGCGCGCCCTCTTCGTCGGCTTCCAGGCCGCCGTAGCGGAGATGGTCGCGCTGCTCGGAGACCGCCGGCCGCCGCACCCGTGGCGCCCCTCCACGCGTTGAGCCGCAGCAGGCTCAGCTTCGTTCCGGCGCTCCGATGGGCGCTCCTCTGCGCCGCGGTTGGCGCAGGTTGCGACACAGCCGACTACTCCGACCTCGCCACCCTCGAGGTGACCAGCACGAGCTCTGCGCTCGCTGCGGACGGCGCCTTCGAGACCACCCGCGTCTTTGCGCTCTCGGAGGTTGGTCGCGCCTCCATCGACTATGTGCTGCGTGCCGGAGAGGCGACCTCCTCGCTCCAACTCGCCGCCCAGATGCAGACCTCCGGCGACTCCGACGCGGCGGCCTGCGAAGCGCTCGGCGCTATCACCGTTGCGCAGCTATCGCCCTCCACCGAGGCCATCGCGACCGCCGCAACGGCAGACAACGACCTTCTCACCTTCGACCGCGCCTTCGAGGTCGGTGCGCCCACAACTGTCCCGGACGCCGACCTCCGCTTCCTCCGGTTCAGGCCCTCCGGCTCGGGTGTCGTCAGCATCAACCTCTTCGTCAGTCCCGCAACGGCCGAGCCCCGCCTCCTGGTCGAGGGCGACGAGGTGCTGCCGAGCCTGATTCGCGGCACCGACGCGGCCTGTGTCGCGGAGGGCGGCGTTGTCTACCGCTACGAGGTGGAGGCCGCCCAGCTGCACCTGCTCGGCTGGAGCGCTGCAACGCTGCGTGCCGATCAGCCGCGGCTGCTCCTGCAGATCGCCTGTGAGACCAACCGGTCGGTGCCCTCCACCTGCGCAGGCCACGTGGCGCTACCGACCACAACTACCCCCGTCACGCTCGCGGCCGGCGCGTCGGAGACAGGACACATCTCCACCAGCCTGCTTGGCATCGGAGACCGCATTGTGCTGGCGCTGCGCTGCAGGCCGGAAGCGGGGGCGGCCGACTGCGAGGGCACGAGCGACGTGGTCGTTCGCTTCGAGCCTGTCGAGTGCAAATCCGCAGCCGACTGCGACGCTTCTCAGACCTGCTCCTCCGAGGGATACTGCGCGGGCGATACGGCCTGCTCAACGGCAGGGCTTCCGTCGCGTGGCTGGCTCGTAGCGGGAGGCCTGTTCCTGACGATCGTGGCGCGCAGGCGGCGTCTGTTCCGAGCGGCGGCAGCAGCCGGACTCCTCCTTGTTGCGCCGTTGCAGGCGGCGGCCGCGGTTCCACAGGGCACCGAGGTCTTCGTCGAGGTCGGCGCCGGCCCCCGCCTCTTTCTGGGCACCTTCTACGACCTCGTGGGGGCCGGTGGCTCGCTCTACGAGCGCCAGGGGCTGCAGTTCGGCCCGTGGGGCGGCCGCGTCACCCTGGCCGCCGACTACACGCTCACAAACCAGCCCGCACCGCCCTTCCAGCCCTCGCTCCAGACGCTCGCCATCTCGCTCGGCCTCCAGCGGCGCTTCGAGCTCGCCGGGCTCGACTTCGAGGCTGGTGCAGACCTGACCCGCCTCGGCGTTCTGGCCAACCCGCTGGTCGCCTATACAGGCCCCGCTACCAACTTCATGGGGCTGGGTACGGAGCTCCGCTGGCTCTGGTTCAACCGCTCGCAGCAACACCTCGCTGTCGGCACGCAGTTCTCCGGCTTCTTCGACCGGACCGGCTTTCGCCCATCGGTCGCGCTTACGGTCGGCCTCGGCTTCCGGACCACGCCGTGATGCGCGGCGCGGTCTCCGGGGCGCTGCTGCTCTTGCTGGCGGCCTGCACCCCTGCGGCACCCACGCCTGTGCCGGCTCCATCCCAGCCGGTCGCAGACCTGATCTCGCTTTCACCGGCCATCACCGAGACGGTGGCGCTGCTCGGCGGAGAGAGCCGCCTCAAGGGGCGATCCGACTGGTGCAACGAGCCGCCCTCGGTGCGGGCACTCCCCGCCTTCGGAACCTCGCTCACGCCGGCGCTCGAGCGGATTGCCAGCGCCCGTCCCGCAAGGCTGCTGATCGACGGGAGCCTCGGAAACCAACGCGAGCAGCTCGCCGCGCTCGCAGCGGTCGAGGTGCTGCCCTGGCTCACGGTCGACGAGGTCATGGAATCCACGCGCCGCATCGGCAAACTCGTCGATCGCGACGCGGCAGCAGCACAGCTTGCGGAGCGGTTCCAGCCCTGGCTCCGGCCGCTCCCCGCGGAGGCACAGGCAGTGCTGCTCCTCATCGGTGACGATGGCCCCGAGACAGGCACCTTCTGGTTCGTGAAGGAGGGGTCGCTCCACGGCGCCATGCTCCGCGCTGCTGGCTGGCGTAACGCTGTTGCGGAGCCGGTTGCGACGCCATCGCTCTCGGCCGAGGCGCTGCTCCGGCTCGATCCCGGGGCGATCGTGGTGTTGGTGGCGAAGCCTGATGCAGAGGAAGACCGCCGAGGTTTGGAGGAGGCCTTCGCGAAGTTTGAGGGCCTGCGCGCAGTCCGGTCGCGTCGCTTGGCGCTGCTCGCCGACCCGAACATCCTCTCCACGGGCCCATCGCTGCTGGCGACCTCGGAGCGGCTCTCCGCGCTCCTCACGCAATGGCAGGCGAAGTGAGCCTGCTCGAACTCCAGCATGCGGCGCTACGCTCTCGCGAGGGCTGGCGCGTTGCTCCGCTCTCGTTGAGCCTCGAGGCCGGCAGACCGGTGCTGCTTGTCGGCCCCAACGGCGCCGGCAAGTCGAGCCTCCTCCGCCTCCTGCTCGGACTCGAGCCGCGGGCCGCTGGTAGGGTCACGGTGGGCGGCCTCGACGTGGCGAAGCTTGCGCCACGCCAGCGCGCCGCCCACCTCTCCTGGCTTCCACAGCACTCCGACGCGGTCGAGCCGATGCGGGCTGTGGAGTGGGTTGCGGCGGCCCGCTTCCGGTTCGGCGAGCCGGCTGCCACCGCGGAGCGGCAGGCGCTGTCGCTGCTCCGGGCGAGCGGCCTCGAACACCTCGCGGAGCGCCAGACAGACGAACTCTCCGGCGGTGAGATCCAGCGGCTGCGCATCACCTCGCTTCACGCCCAGGAGGCGGCCTGGTGGTGCCTCGACGAGCCCACCAACCACCTCGACCCCTCGGCCCGCGGTGCAGTCACACGCCAGCTCGCTGCCGCCTGCGAACCCGGCCGTGGCCTCATCGTAGCCACCCACGACCTGGCGCTGCTCCACGCCTTCCCACAGGCCCGGCTGATTGGCCTCCGCGACGGCAAGATCGCCTTCGACCAGCCCTGCGCGAGCCCCTCAGTCGGCCCCGATCTCAGCGAACTCTACCAGACCAGCGTGCGCGAGCAGGCGGTCGACGGACAGCGCTGGTACTACTTCGCGGGCGACCTGTGAGGGCCCGCTCGCTCCTCCTCTTCGGCCTCTGCTGCGCCGGCCTCATTGCCGTCGCGCCGTGGGCCGGTCCCGCGCTCGAGGGCGATAGCGCCCGCTTCATCCTCACCTCGCTCCGGCTGCCCCGCGTCGCGCTCGCCGCGCTCGCCGGCGGCAGCCTCGCCGCAGCCGGCGCAGCCTTCCAGATCCTGCTCCAGAATCCGCTCGCAAGCCCCAGCACCATCGGCACCACCGCAGGCGCCGCGCTCGGCGCCCTCAGCCTGCTCGTGGTAGCGCCGGCAGCCGCCTCGCCCACAGGGCTCGTCGTCGCCGCCTTCGCGGGCGCGGCGGCTGTCTCCACCGCCATCACGGCCGCCGCCGCAAGCAGGCGGCTCCGCGCCGGCGACCTCATCCTCGCCGGCGTTGCCCTCACCGTCGCCGCCGGCGCCGTTGCAACCGGCATGCAGCTCCGCGCCGACGCCGCCGCCACCGTCGCGGCCGTTCGCTGGTCGCTCGGCTCCGTGGCCACCGTCGGCATGGCCAAGCCCGCCGCGCTCGCCCCCATCGCAGCCGTCGCCATCGCCTGGCTAACCCTCCGCGGCCGCGCGCTGCAGACGCTCGCCGCCGGGCCCGAGCGGGCCGCCTCGCAAGGCGTCGACCTTGTCCGTCTCCGCGTGGAGGTGCTCGCCGCAGGCTCGCTCGCTGTCGCCGGCGCGGTCGCCTTCGCAGGCCCCATCGCCTTCATCTGCCTCATCGTTCCCCACCTCGTCCGGTTGACGCTCCATCCCCCTGTCCGCTGGCTGGCTCCGCTCTCGGCACTTGCTGGCGCGGCCTTTCTTGTAGCCGCCGACGCAGGCGCCCGACTCCTGCTCCCAGACCGTGAACTCCCCGTCGGCGTCGTCACCGCTGCGCTCGGCGCGCCAGCCCTCATCCTGCTGCTCTGGCGCAACCGTTCGCGACAGCAGCACTAGCGTCGGCGCATGCCACCTTCGGTTGACTTCTACGCCGCCGCAGCCTAGCCAACGCGCCCTGCAGTTGTGCAAAACAGCGGCGGCGCGGCAGCCATCGGGCGCCCCCCTCCGACAACGCACCAAGCGTCAACACCGGCAGGTACCATGGAAGCGCATCGCGATTCGAAGAAGTTTGTTTTTGTCACGGGCGGCGTCGTCTCCTCGCTCGGCAAGGGCATCGTCGCCTCCGCGCTCGGGGCCATCATGGAGGCCCGCGGCCTCAAGGTCAGCTTCCTCAAACTCGACCCCTATGTGAATGTCGATCCCGGCACGATGAACCCGCTGCAGCACGGCGAGGTCTTCGTCACCGACGACGGCGCCGAGACCGATCTCGACCTCGGCCATTACGAGCGCTTCTGCTCCACCCGCATGACTAGGCTCAACAACCTCACCACGGGCCGCATCTACCACTCCGTCATCTCCAAGGAGCGGCGCGGTGAGTACCTGGGCTCCACGGTTCAGGTCATCCCCCACATCACCGACGAGATCAAAGCCCGCATCGTCGACGCCTCCGAAGGCAACGACATCCTCATCACCGAGATCGGCGGAACCGTCGGCGACATCGAGAGCCTCCCCTTCCTCGAAGCCATCCGGCAGATGCGCTCCGACTTTGGCAGCTCCAACACCTGCTACATCCACGTCACCCTCATCCCCTACATCGCTGCCGCCGGCGAGCTGAAGAGCAAACCCACGCAGCACTCGGTCCGCGAGCTCCGCGAGATTGGCGTACAGCCCGATGTGCTGGTCTGCCGCTCCGACCGCGAAGTCTCCGAAGACATGAAGCGCAAAATCGCTCAATTCTGCAACGTCGAGGCGCCCTGCGTCATCTCGCTCCCCGACGTCGCCAACATCTACGAGGTGCCCGAACGGCTCCACGCCGACGGCCTCGACAGCCGCGTCCTTGAGCGGCTCCGCATGAGCCCCACCGAGCCCGACCTCAGCACCTGGACCAACCTCGTCCGCGCCATCCACAACCCCACGCGCGAGGTCACGATTGGCATCGTCGGCAAGTATGTCGACCTCACCGACGCCTACAAGTCACTCAACGAGTCGCTCCGGCATGCAGGCTACGCCCACCACGCCAAGGTCAACCTCAAGTTTGTCGACTCTGAGGAGCTTGAGCGCACCGGCGCGGAGGCCATGCTCAACGACATCGACGGCGTCCTGGTCCCCGGCGGATTCGGTCGCCGCGGCATCGAGGGCAAGATCCTCGCCGTCACCTACGCCCGAACCCACACGAAGCCCTACTTCGGCATCTGTCTCGGCATGCAGGTGGCCGTCATCGAGTATGCCCGTAATGTGGCAGGCCTCGTGGGCGCCCACAGCCAGGAGTTCGAGCCCGATGCGCCGCACAAGGTCATCGACCTGATGGAGCACCAGCGCGACCTCACCGACATGGGCGCCAGCATGCGGCTGGGAGCCTATCCTTGCCACCTTCAGGCCAGCTCGCTCGCCGAGAAGGCCTACGGCAGCGCCGACATCTCCGAGCGCCACCGCCACCGGTATGAGTTCGCGACTGACTACCGCGATCGCCTCACCGACGCCGGCCTCATCCTCTCTGGCACCAGCCCCGACAAGGCGCTCGTCGAGATCATCGAGCTGGCCGACCACCCCTGGTTCCTCGGCTGCCAGTTCCACCCCGAGTTCAAGTCGCGCCCCACCGAGCCCCACCCGCTCTTTGTGGCTTTCATCGACGCCACGCTGCGCAACTCCGCACAATCCTAGAGCATCTTGCGATTGGCATAATTCGTGCATTTCGCTAGTGTGAGGCCTCGCGGGCGCCCCAAATCGGGACCCGCCACGACCTCCCGCGAGACCGGCACTTCATGGGCGCGCATCTCCGACAGACACAGCGACAGACGCAGGAACTGCGCTTCACGCTGCAGCTCCAGCAGGCCATCAAGCTGCTTCAGCTCAACCTGCCCGAGATGCTCGAACTGGTGCAGCAGGAGCTGGTAGAGAACCCCTTCCTCGAAGAGTCGACCGAAGGCGGCGACGCCCCTGCCGGCGGCGAAGCTTCGACGATCGACCAGGTCTCCGACGCCGGCGAGCCCGACCTGCCCGAACCACTCAAGGCCGACAACCTCGAGAAGGCCATCGCCGAAATCGACTGGGACTCCTACGTCGACGACTTCTCTGCGCCGCTGCCGGGAGGTGCCTCCGCGAGCACCTCGGACGACGAGCAGCAGCCCTTCGAGCGGGCAAACGACAACGCCGAGTCGCTCACCGCACGCCTCCTCTTTCAGCTCCAGACCTCCGGCGCCTCCGCCGAGGTCAAGCTTGCCGCCGCGGCCGTCATCCATAACCTCGACGAGAACGGCTACCTCGTCGATGTCACCATCGAGGAGCTCGCGGAGGAGCAGAGCGTCTCCACCGAGGCCGTCGAAGAGGGCCTCGCCCTGGTCCAAGGTTTCGACCCTGCCGGCGTCGCCGCACGCGACCTCCGAGAATGCCTCATGCTCCAGGCCAAGGCTGCCGGAGAGACCGACATCGTCCTGCTCGAGATCATCGAGCACCACCTGCACGACATCGAGCGACAGAACTACGCCGCCATCAGCCGCGCCCTCGCGGTGCCGCGCGACCGGGTCGCCACCGCACACAAACGGCTCCTCAAGTTCGACCCCAAGCCCGGCCGGCAGTTCACACCCGACGACGGCGGCAACTACATCATCCCCGACATCTTCATCGAGAAGATCGGCGCCGTCTGGCACGCCCGACTGAACGAAGAGGGGCTCCCCCGCCTCCGCGTCTCCGACGACTACCGGCGCCAGATGGGCCGCAACGCCCCCAAGGAAGACAAGAACTACGCCGCGGAGCGCATCCACAGCGCCCGCTGGCTCATCAAGTCCATCGACCAGCGGCAGCGCACCATCCGCAGGGTCACAGAGGCCATCCTCAAGTTCCAGCGCGGCTTCCTCGACCACGGCGTCGACCACCTCCGCCCGCTCGTCCTCAAGGATGTGGCCGAGGAGATCGGCGTCCACGAATCGACCGTCAGCCGCGTCACCAGCAACAAGTATGTTGAGACGCCTCGCGGCACCTTCGAACTCAAGTACTTCTTCGACAGCTCCGTGCGGCAGAGCGGTGGCGACGATGTGGCCTCCGAGGCCGTCAAGCACCACATCCGGGCCCTCATCCAGCAGGAGCCCGACGCCAAGCCGCTCAGCGACGACAAGCTCGCCGACCTCCTCCTCGCCAAGTTCAACATCGAGGTCGCCCGCCGCACCGTCGCCAAGTACCGCGAGGCCATGGGAATCCTTCCCAGCTCAAGACGAAAGCGGCGCGGGTGACACAGCCTGCTTTCCTTGACGGGCGCAGCCACCCGCTGCACGCTGCAGCCCTGCAGTTGGTATACCGTCGCACCCTCCGGCCCGCATGAGCGAAGTCGTCATCGTCACCGGCATGTCCGGCTCCGGAAAAACCACCGCACTCCGGTCGCTCGAAGACCTCGGCTACTTCTGCATGGACAACCTCCCCGTTGTCCTGCTGCCGAAGGTCGTCGATCTCGCCGGCGCCTCCGGCGGGAAGCTGAGACGCATCGCCGCCTGCATCGACGTTCGCGATGAGGCCTTCATCGCCGATGCCGGCGCCGTCATCGACGAACTCCGAAGCCACGGCGTCACCGTCCGAATCCTCTTCCTCGATGCCTCCGACGACAGCATCATCCGGCGGTTCAGCGAGACCCGGCGGCCCCACCCCCTCGACCTGAGCGGCGACCTCCGCGCCGCGGTCCGCGCCGAGCGCAACCTGCTCGACGACATCCGACACCGCGCCGAAATCGTCGCAGACTCCACGGCGCTCTCCACCCACGAGCTGCGGGCCCTCGTCCAGACCAGCTTCGCCGAGGCTGGTCGCCCGCACCTTGCCGTTCGCATCATGTCCTTCGGCTTCAAGTATGGCGCGCCGACCGAAGCCGACCTCCTCTTCGATGTCCGCTTCCTCCCCAACCCCTACTTCGTCCCGGAGCTCCGGCAGCACTCGGGCTCCCATCCCAGCGTCGCCCAGTTCCTCCTCGAGCAGAGCGATACCACCGCCTTCCTCGACCACCTCGAGCCGCTCCTCCTCTTCCTGCTGCCCCGCTACCAGGCGGAGGGAAAGGCCTACCTAACCATCGCTATCGGCTGCACAGGGGGCAGGCACCGCTCTGTCGCCATCGCAGAAGCCCTGCAGGCCCGCCTCGCGGCCCACCTTCACAACGCGACCATCCACCACCGCGATCGAGCGCTGACCTAATCCATGGACCCTTCCGAATTCCGCGTCATTCTCGACGACCGGCTCCTCCACGAGACCGCTGCCGCTGCCTGGTGTGACGCAGGCGACATCGACGTCGTCTGGTGGTGCACCACCGCGCAACAGCCAGACGCCGAGACCCTCGACAGCCTGCCTGCGCCCCTCCAGCTCATGTCGCCCATCGATATCGCCGCCGCCAGCCGCGAGGCGCCCACCGATGGGCTCCGCGTCCTGATCCTCGTCGACGATATCGCCCTGATCCTGCAGGCCATTCGGCTCGGACTGCCTCCCATGCGCCTCGTCGTCGCCAACTACAGCTCCGACGCCAACGGACGACGCCTCTCGCCAGAGGTCTCACTCGACCCCGACGACCATCGCAACCTCGCCGGCCTCTTCGCGCTGGGGTTCGAACTCATCCTTCAGTCCCGCCCCAATGTGACGGCGCGCCCCCTGCCCCACGCCGAGGCAAGTTGAATGGCGACGCGCTCCTCACTAAGGAACCTCTCCTTCCCATGAATGGTGCATCCATGAAGCGTTCTCTCTTCGGATTCGCGTTGGCGCTCGGCCTCCTCGTTGCTTCCAAGGCCCATGCCGGCGCCACAGATTTCGACCTCAAGCTCGGCCTCCGTGGAGGCCCGAACTTCAGCATCTTGCTCGACCCCTCAGATAGCGAAGAGTACAAGACCGTCCCCTATCCCAACGTAATGTTCGACCTCGGCTGGAACATCGGCGGAGCCCTTAACATGCGGGCCTGGGACCTCATTGGACTGGAGATTGGCGCCATCTACGGCATCGACTCGCTCAAGGGCAGCAGCCCGATCGACAATGTCATCGATCAGGGGACCAGACAGCGGATCAAGAACAACATCTCCTTTTCGCAGAGCACGCTCCACATCCCCATCGTTGCGCAGATGACCCTGCCCTTCACGGTCATCCGCCCCTTCGGAAGCCTCGGCATCGACCTGGTCGTGAACCGCTCCTCCCGCACCTACGAGCAGAACTTCGACACCTTTGTCGTCCCCGATGCGGCCGATGTCTCCAACCCAGATCACGCCGAGTTCTACCGTAGCGCACTCGCCCAGGGGGCCTTCCGCTCCGAACTCAACGAAGACGACCAGCAGATCTACGGTGGCTTCATTCTGGGTGCCGGCGTCACGATCACCGCGCCGCGCGTCGAGATCCCGCTCGAGGCCCGCATCGTCTACTATCCGACCACCGGCTGGGACACGACCGACCGCCTCGGAGACCCCGCCGCGAACGGTCTAGGCCGTTGCGACACCACCGACGTCAACCAGGAGACCTCCTGCGCGGTGCTACCGCCCAGCTCCCCGCTCGGCTCCAATGCGGCGCAGCTCCGCTACAACGACCGCCCCCAGTTCCAGATTCTGATCACTGCAGGATTCGATTACCTCCTGCTCTAACGACAAGGACCCGAAAATGACTCCCTTTCCCGGTGAAGGCCAACTCTACGCCACCCTCGAGACCACCATGGGCTCGATGACCGTCAAGCTCTTCGAGACGCTTGTCCCCAAGACGGTCGCAAACTTCGTAGGCCTCGCCACGGGCGAAAAGCCCTACACCGACCCGCGCACCCGCCAGCCCGGCTCCGGCCCCTACTACGACAACACGGTCTTCCACCGCGTCATCCCCAAGTTCATGATCCAGGCCGGCGACCCCACCGCCACCGGCACCGGCGGCCCCGGCTTCCGCTTCGAGGATGAGTTCCACCCCACCCTCCGCCACAACAAGCCCGGCATCCTCTCCATGGCCAACGCGGGCCCCGGCACCAACGGCAGCCAGTTCTTCATCACCGAAGTCGCCACGCCCCACCTCGACAACCGTCACTCCGTCTTCGGCGAGGTTGTTGAAGGCCTTGAGTTCATCGCCCAGATCACCGGCGTCCCCCGCGACGGCCGCGACCGCCCCCGGACCGACGTGGTCCTCAAGTCGGTCACCATCTACCGCAAGTAGGCGAAAGCCCGGGCACCGCTCCGCTTGGGAGCCGCGCCCGGGCCTTTCGCTACCCACACCGCCGCTGCTTCGCCTACTTGGCGTTGCCGAGCGCTGTGAGCGACTCCACCAACCGCTTCATGAAGCCGTCTGCAGAGGCGCCGTCGATGATGCGGTGGTCGAAGGAGAGGCACATCATGCACATCGACCGCACCAGGATGTTGTCGTTGTCGTCTGCGACCACACGCTTCTTGATGCCACCAATGTTCAGAATGGCTGCCTGGCCCGGCACCAGAATCGGGATGCCGTAGAGGCTCCCGAAGATGCCCGAGTTGGTGATCGTGAAGGTCCCGTCGGTCACGTCAGCCGGCTTGAGCTGCCGGTTCTTGGAGCGGAACGAGAGGTCGTTCACCGCGCGTGCCACGCCGAGCAGGTTGAGCGAGTCAGCCTCCTTCAACACGGGAACAATCAGCCCCTCTTCGATCGCCGAGGCAATGCCCAGGTTGATCGAGCCGCGGAAGATGATGTTGTCGCCGTCCACGGTGGCGTTGAGGATGGGGAAGGCCTTCAGCGCCTCCACCACAGCCGCGACGAAGAAGGCGGTCAGCGTGAGATTCACGCCCTTGGCCTCGTACTCGGGAACAAGCTTCTTGCGCGCCTTGATGATTGGCGTGACGTCGGCCTCCCAGACAGTGTGGGCGTGGGCCGTTGCGCGGCGCGACTGCAGCATGTTCTCAGCGATACTCGCCCGCATGCGGCCCATGGGCTCCACACGGTCGTTCGCATAGAGGTGGATGCGCGGCGTCTTCACAAACGCCGGCTCATACCCGGTCGGGATGGCGAAGCCGCCCGCGACGGCTGCCTTGCGACCACCCATCGGTGCAACGGGGGCAGCGGTGCCGGCCTTCGCGATGAAGCTGAGCAGGTCGCTCTTGGTCACGCGACCGGAGACGCCCGAGCCGGTGATACGCGCCAGGTCGGAGATGCCGGCAGCAGCCGCCATCTTGCGCACAAGCGGGGTGGAGCGGGTGCGGCGGAGCTCTTCGAGGCCAGCCTGCGGCGCGGGGGCTGCAGCAGCCTGTGCGGTCTTGGTTACAGTGGGGGCCGCAGCCGGCGCGCCAGCGGGAGCCGACGCAACGGGTGCGACAGGGGCGGCGGCAGGCGCCGCAGCAGCCTTGCTTGCCGCAGCCTCGTCGGTCTCGAGCCAGCCCACGATTGCACCGACGACGACCGTCTGCCCCACCGAGGCGAGCACCTCAACTAGCACGCCATCCGAGGGGCTCGGGATCTCAGCATCTACCTTGTCGGTCGAGATGGTGAAGATGTCTTCGTCGCGGCGGACCTTGTCGCCCACCTTCTTCTTCCAGGCAACGACGGTCCCTTCGACAATCGACTCCCCCATCTGGGGCATGATGACCTGTACGCGCATCGATGCTCTCCGGATTAGGCGTTGAGGGGGGCGCCAAGGAAGGCGGCGGCTGCGGCCTCACCCATGGCTTCGGCGAGCGTCGGATGCGGATGCATCGCGTGGAAGAGCTCCTCCACCGTCGACTCAAGCTCAAGCGCGAGAACGGCCTCGGAGATCAGCTCCGTGGCCTTCGGCCCGATGATGTGCACGCCGAGCAGCTCGTCATGCTTCTTGTCGGCAACAATCTTGATGAAGCCGCCTTCCGAACCCATGATGCGGGCCTTGCCGTTGGCAGCGAAGGGGAACATTCCAACCTTCACATCGTAGCCCTTCGCGCGGGCCGCCTTCTCGGTAAGGCCGACCGAGGCAACCTCGGGGTCGCAGTAGGTGCAGTTGGGCACCCGGTCGTATCGAATCGGGTGCGGGTGCTTGCCGGCGATGTGCTCGGCGACCAGCACGCCCTCGTGGCTCGCGACATGGGCCAGCCAGGGAGTCTTGATGATGTCGCCGATGGCGTAGACGCCCGGCTCGCCAGTCTGGCAGAACGCATTCACATCGACGAAGCCGCGCTCGTCCACCTTCACGCCCGTGCCGGCCGCTCCGATGTCGCCGGTAACCGCTGCGCGACCCGCCGCCACGAGCAGCATCTCTGCCTCGATGACGACGCTCTCGCCGCCCGCCTTCGGAGTCAGCGTGATCTTCACCATGTCACCTGCCACCTCCGCCTTGGAGATGGAGGTCGCGGTGCGCACATCGATGCCCCGCTTCTTGTAAATCTTCTCCAGCTCCTTCGAGACCTCTTCGTCCTCGATGGGCAGGATGAGGTCGGCATACTCGACCAGTGTCACCTTGGCGCCGAAGCTGGCGTAGACCGAGGCGAACTCCGAGCCCACAGCGCCCGCGCCGAGGACGACGAGCGACTTGGGGACCTTCTGAATCTCAAGGATGTCGTCCGAGTTGACGATCTGCTTGTGGTCGATCGTGATGCCCGGGAAGTCCTTGCACTTCGAACCGGTCGCCAGGATCACATGCTTGCTCTCGACGGTCTTCACGGTGCCATCGGCGGCCGTGATCGAGACCTTGCCCTTGCCGGCCAGGCGACCGTGCCCCGAGAGCACCTCCACCTTGTTCTTCCGCATCAGGAACTGCACGCCCTTCGAGTTGGTCGCGACCGTCTTCTCGCGGTAGCCCTGCACCGCCGCGAAATCGAGCGAGACGCCCGTCGTGATGACGCCATACTTGGCCGACTCGCGGGCCTTGTCGTACACGTGGGCGCACTCCAGAAGCGCCTTGGTGGGGATACAGCCGCGCAGCAGGCAGGTGCCGCCGAGCCGCGTGTCTCGCTCCACAATCGCTGCCTTGAGACCGAGCTGCGAGCAGCGCACCGCGGCAACATACCCGCCGGGACCGGCGCCGATGATGATCACATCGTAATTCGCTTCAGACACAGGCAACCTCGCACATGCAGGAATCTTCGGGAACGCGTCGAGCGCCCTCTAGTGGCTGTCTACGAGATGCGTCAATGAAGGCAACGCTTCCCTGTCGCCGCACCGCCGCTCGCGCGAGCGGCCCTCTTAACGGCCCTGAAGAACGAACTCGACCCGGTTGTTGCGGCGCCGATTGCGGTCCGAAAGGTTCGGGAACTTCGGCTCCGCGTCGCCCACGCCCTCGCCTCGCAGACGGCTGGCCTCAACCCCCTTGGAGCTCAGGTAGGTGATGACCGCCTTGGCCCGCTTCTGCGTCAGCTCCACCGCCTTCGAAGCATCGCTCTGCTCGTCGGTGTGGGCCCGCACGATGAAGCGGAGCGCTGCATCGGCCCCAAGCAGCTTCACCAACTCGTCGAGGATCGCGCGGCTATCGGCGGTGAGGCTGTCGCCATCAAAAGAGACCTGCGCGTCGGCGTTGTCGACCTCGTAGGCATCTCCCGTCAGGCGGAGGCGCGTTCCGGCATCAAGTGGACGGAGCTGGAAGCTGTTCTCCTGGCGGCCGTTGAGAATCGAGATGTTCTCGCTCACCGACACATGGCCGGGCGCGGAGACGACCAGGCGGTAGTCACCCGGCTTGACATCGATCTGGAAGGCGCCCGTCGCGGGGTCGACCTTCGCCCGCTTCTCCTCTTCGCCGGAGAGCCAGACACTGGCCTCTGCGGCGCCCACGCCCTCGGCGGTAACGCGACCTGCGAGCCGGCCGCCGATGATGGCCTGCTGCATCTCGATGGTCCCCGAGACGGGCGCCTCGCTGACCGTCATCCGCATGGTGCGGCTGGTATAGCCCGGCGCGCTGAGCTGAATCGTCACCTGCTTGCCTGGCGCAAAGTCGATGCTCCGGAACTTGCCGTCGGCGCTACCGACCTGGTCGGAGAACTCGGTCTCAAGATACTTGATGCGGACGTCGCCGATGGGGCGCTTCGTCGCAGCATCGACCACCGTTCCACTCACGTAGGAGAGCAGGGCCGCGACCGGCGCTGCAGCCTCCGGGGCAACCTCGACCTCCACCTCGACCACCCGTTCGATGATCACCGGCTTGGGGTTGAGCGCGTAGCTCGCACCAAAGACGAGGTTCCAGGCAGGCACCGCAGGCGTCCCCTGCGACTCCTTCGTTGTCACGCCGAGCTCGGCTCCAAGGTCGAGCGAGACGCCCTCGGCCGGCGCAGCCTTGAGGCCAATCGTCAGCGTGCTCGGAAAGGCCGCAAAGCCCACGTCGTCGATGCAGGGAATGAAGTCAGCCTTGTTGCAGGGCGCGCCAACAGGAAGGTTGAGCGCCCACTCGATGCTCGGCGTGAAGAAGGGGAGCGGCAGGTCGGCTCCAAGCCCGATGCGCGCCACATCGTAGCCGCGCACGCCGTGACCGAACCGCTCAATCTTGGTCAGTTCGCTGTTGAAGAGCGACTCCTCGCCATCGGCCGTGTAGCCAACGAGGAGGTGGGCACGGAGCGGAGCCAGCTCCTGTTCGCGGAGGTCGAAGCTGACCAGGCCGAGGATGTCGATCGCCGAGGCACCGAAGTCCACGCCGACGTCGGCCGCCGCGGCCGGGAGCCCCAGGCCGAGCTGCGCGCCGACGCGAAGCCCGTCGCCCAAATCCTGGTGGTACTTCGCGCCGAAGTTCAGGTTGCCGACGCTCTGAATGAGCGTCGGAGCGGGCGGCAGCGTCGCAGAGTTGAAGTTCGAGTGGGCGCCGAGGCCCGCTGTGAGTTCCACATTGTCGGTCGCGCCGTAGGAGAGCGCAATCCGGCCGCCGAAGCGGCGGTCTTCGTCGCCAAGGATGATGACATCCTTTCCGCTGAAGAACTCGCCGTGCGCCGAGAGCAAGAAGATGCCTGCATCGACGCCGTTGGCGACCGGCATGAAGAAGAGGCCGGTACCACCATCAAACGCAGCCGACCGCTCATTGCCTTCCGCAGCCGACGGCGCAACCTCGGCGAACTCTGTCGTTGCCTCCGCAGAGGCCTCCTCCTGCGCCCCGCCCTTCACCGGCATGAGCGCCAAGGCAGCAAGAGAAACAACACCGACAGAACCGATTCCAGCACGCTTCATGACCAACCCTTGGGCGAACTTCGACAGGAGGATGCGGCGGACGCCACACCGTGGGGCCTCACACGCAAACCTCTGTTCGCATGAAGGCGGCAAAATCGTGTCGCAGATAGGAGCGAGCGCCGTCAAGCACCACGAACCCTCAGCGCGGCGACAGGGGTGCGAGATCGAACGGAAGGTCAACCCAACCCTCCCCGCTCCCGTAGAGCCAGTGGTAGACCCAGTAGGAGGTCGTGACCCGCTTCACATACTCCCGGGTCTGGGCGAAGGGGATCTCCTCCACCCAGAGGTCGAGCGGCATCCGGCCCCGGTCTCTGAGCCACTTGTCGATGTTCCCGCGGCCCCCATTGTAGCCGCCGATGATCAGCGCCGCGTGGCCGTCGTAGGACTGCGAGAGCACCTTCATGAACATCGTCCCGAGCTCAATGTTGACCGCCGGCTGAAAGAGGTCGCGCGGCGCGACCTTCCCGCGGCCGGTCAGCTTCGACATGTCGTTGGCGGTCGGCAGCATGAGCTGCAGCAGCCCATAGGCGTTCGCATAGGACTCAACCCCCGCGTTGAAGCCCGACTCTTCGCGCATGATTGCGTAGATGATCGCAGGGTTGAGCCCCCGCTCCCGCGCACGCTTCGTTACCTCGTCGAGATAGGGCTGCGGGAAGGCAATCTTCCACCGCTCCACGTTGGAGCCCGCGGGATAGGCCAGGTGCATGTCGAGACGAGGCCCGGGCACCGCGTGGCTCCGCTGGTAGTTCCCCGACCGGTCGAAGAGCTTGGCCACCAGCCAACCTACCTCATCGCGGTTCGGGAACTCCGCCCGCAGCGCACCAAACTCCTGCGCCGCCAGCTTGAACAGCGACAGCCGCAGCAGCAGCACGCCCGCCACAAAGTGACGGTTTTCTGCAACCTCCGGCACCATCTCGATGAACCCCTCGGTCTTGTCGTTCGGCCGCTTGAGCTCCGCTACCAGCGAGCGCGTTCCCTCTCGGTCCAGGGCGGCCAGCCGGTTGAGCGACAACAGCGTGTAGAAGCCCATCGGGTGGTTGCGCACCACCGCGGTATAGGCCGCCTTGGCGTCGCTCGGCTGTCGCATCTCCTCGAGGGACCGGGCGCGGAAGTAGGCAATCCGACCCCGCGTGTAGATGTCGTCCTCGCCCGAACTCCCGCTCACCCGATCGGCCAGCGCCACGGCCCCGCGGTAGTCGCGCGCAACATAGCGCTCGAAGATCATCGCCCAGAGTGCGTCGGGCACCATGTCGCCCTTCGGATAGGTATCGAGCTGACGCTGGAACATCGCCTGCGCATCGGCCTTCTTGCCCTGACCGTCGAGCACCTGCGCCGCATAGTTCATGGCATCGTCAGCCAGATTGCTCTCGGGAAAGCGGGTCCAGATCTTCTCGAAGGCCGCGATGGCCTTCGCATCCTCATCCACCGTCCACATGCCCTTGCCGAGATGGTAGAGCGCCTTGGCAACGAGGATTGAGTCGCTGCAGTCGGCGACGATGGCCTCGTAGTGGGGCGCGGCCTCGCGATGAACGCGCAGCTTGGTCTGGCTCTGACCGGCGTAAAAGCGGGCCGTGCAGGCCGTCGCAGAGCCCTTCGCCATCTCGGGGATCACCTCATTCAGCATCGCGATGACCTGGTCGCTCCGATGGCGTCCGAAGAGCACACCCGCCCGCTCCACCTTCTCTGTCAGGCTCTGGCTCCCAACCTCGCGGCGAACCGCCTCGCTCACCCGCGGCCGAAGCGCTGCCAACTTCCGCTCCGCCGACTTCTCCACCGTATCGCCGGGGTGGAGCACCGAGATGCGATGGTAGAGCCGGGCCGCATCATCAAGGTCGCCGCTCTCCTCGTAGGCGCGGCCGAGCATCATCTCCACGTCGTCGCGGTAGGTCGCTTGGGGATTGGCCGCGAGGAAGGCCTCGAGCTGCTTCACCGCGGCTGCCGCATCACCCGACTCCAGCGTCGCCCGCGCCCGCAACCAGTCCGACCGGTCTGCAAAGACGCTCGCGCGCGCCACCGCCGAGGCGAGCGTCGCCGCCTGCCCGAACCGCCCCCGCTTGAGCGCGATCTCCGCCTGCCAGAAGGTGCAGTGGTCGGAGAGCGGGTGTGCCGACGACGCGCAGCGGGTCAGCGGCGCCATGGCATCATCAAACCGCCCCTCCACATAGAGGCCGTACCCCAGCGCAAAGTTGGCAGCGAGCGCGGCAGGGTCGTTCGGGTGCTCCGACAGCCAGAAGCCGAGCGCATCGATGGCTGGACCTCCATCGCCCGACTCCAGCGCCTTCAAGCTCCGCGTAACGCCCGCATCGAACAGCGGCCCGAGCTCCTCGGAGCCCACGCCCACCGGACCTGCCGCCTCCGTCTCGCGCGCCAGCACGCGGCGGCTATCGCTCTCCGCGCAGGCAATCGCTGCACCGCCAACCGCGAGCCCGAACACCGTCACCGTACGCAACACCGCTGCTATCATCGACGCTCCCCGAAACTTCCATCCGCTTCCGCAGTTCTACCCACCCCCGCCACTGCCGCTAGTTTTTCACCTTCCCGTCTGCCACTTCGCGACTACCATGAGAGCCTCGTCGTCCCTGTCGGAAAAAATCGACCTACCTCGCTGCAACAAACCG
The DNA here is from genome assembly GCA_044236985.1 of Bradymonadia bacterium. Lineage (GTDB taxonomy): Bacteria > Myxococcota_A > Bradymonadia > REDH01 > REDH01 > CAIWGR01. Next base: position 22,143 of record JBIIFW010000005.1, read on the forward strand.
CCAGCAACGACGAGAAGTGGGTGTCACCCACGCTCGGAGCGAACATGTTTCAGATTGGTTCCATCATCGATAACTCCTACCGCCTCAACCGTGAGCTCGGCCGTGGAGGGTTCGGCGTCGTCTATGCCGCCGACGAGCTCGGAAACGCCGAAATCCTCGGGCCCCGCGACACGGGAGAGAGCCAGTCGGTCCTCCGCACCGTCGCGCTCAAGTTGCTGTCGCTTGACCCCTCGCAGTGGCGACGATTCCGCACCGAGGTGCACGCCCTCTGCCGGCTCAATCACCCCAACATCGTCCAAGTCTACACCTACGGCCGCGCCGGCGTGCCCTACATCGTCATGGAGCTCGTCGAGGGGCGCGGCTGGAACGAAATCCTCAAAGAGCCCGGCCGCACCATCCACCCGCAGCAGACCCTCCGCACCCTCATCCAGGTTGCCGATGCGCTCAAGCATGCGCACGAGCGGGAGGTCATTCACCGTGACCTCAAGCCCCACAACATCCTCATCACGCCCGACCGCGAGCCCAAGATTGTCGACTTCGGTCTCTCCCTCCTGATGGAGCGCGAAGCTGGCGCCACGCAGCGCATCGGCACACCCGGCTACCTCGCCCCGGAGATCATCGAGGCCGACCCGACCGCCTGCGACCACCGCGCCGACATCTACAGCCTCGGCGCCCTCATCCACGCCGCCTTTGCGGGCAGCAGCCCCTTCGCCGGCGGCAACGCACACGCCATCGTCCGCGCCCAGTCCGAGGGCAACATCACCCTCAGCAACCTGCTCCCAACCGCTCTCCATCCCCTGGTCCGCCAGTGCCTTGAGCGCGACCGCGCCGCACGACCGCGCACCGCCTCGCTCGTCGCCGACGAGCTCCGCCGCATCCTCGCCACCACGGGCATCGTCCGCATCCCGCGCGAAAGCGGAGACCCGCTCGCTGCCGTCTCGCTCCGCTCCGACACCGCCACCGACCGCAAGGACCTCATCAACCTCCGCATCGGCTTCATCGAAGACATCGAGCATGCCCAGCGCGGTGCCGGCGTCCGTGGAGAACTCATCGGCAGCACGGAGGAGGCGAGCCAGCGCTTCTTCGCCTACGAGGCCGAGTTCAGCCGCATGCCCGGCGACATCTACGACCAGCTCCGGCGCCTGTCGCCCGGCACCGAGGTCTCCATCCTGGGCGCCGTCACCCGCCACAACCAGAAGGGCGACACCTTCTACTCCGTCGACACCCGCTCCGTCCTCGTCGTCGAGCCCTACTTCCCCCTCACCGTCACCAACATCATCAAGGTCGAGGGGGTGCGCGCTGGCGCCTGCCCCAGCCGCCACTTTGTCGACCTCCGCCAGCAGGAAGACATCGGAAAACCCATCGTCGTCGGAAACCTCGTCCACCAGCTCCTGAGCGACCTCTTCGAGCGCAACATCGACCCGGGCAACAGCCGCGCGCTCCATCAGCGCATGGAGATCGTCATCGCCTCGCAGCGTCTCGAACTCGTCGCCGCCGGCATCTCCGACGCCCGGCTCCCCGACCTCCGCAACGAGATTCTCGGCCACCTCGCCGCGCTCGCCGAGTGGGCCTCGCCGCAGCACACGCTCCGCTCCGGAAACCTCACCGAGGCACGCCGCTTCTCGCCCCGCTACGGCCTCGACGGCAAGTTCGACATCATGCTCGAGGGCGAAAAGCACCTCCGCATCCTCGAACTCAAGACCGGCAAGCATGCCATGCCCGACCATGAGCGCCAGCTCCGCGCCTACATGCTCATCTGGGGCGCCTATGCCGAGGCACGCAACAAAGAGGTCGAAGGCCGCCTGCTCTACTCCGGTTCCAAGAAGGAGCTCGGCATCACCCGCGTCACCGACGACGATGTCCGCCAACTTGCCTCTTCGCGCAACGAGATCGTCCTGCTCCGCAAGCGGCTTGCAGAGGTCGGTACCGAGGCCGAGATGCCCCGCTACGACCAGCACCCCGCCCTCTGCCGCGACGATGTCTGCCGCTATCGAGCCACCACCTGCAAAGACCAGCAGGCCGCGCTGCCGCCCGCGTCGCGCATCACCGGTGCCGTCACGCTGCTCGCTGCCCGCTACTACAGCCACTTCGTCAAACTGCTCGAGCGCGAGCACTGGGCCATCTCCAAGCGGCGCGGCGACATCTTCCGCGAACACTGGGCAGACCAGGAGCCCGGTGACGTCCGCGCACTCCGCGATGTCCCCCTCAAGAGCGTCAACGAGAAGACCGGCGAACTCACCTTCGACCTCGCCGACGAGGGCCTCTTCAACCCCGAAGACACCCTCCTCCTCCACCAGCGCGACTTCGCCTCCGAACCCATGGTCCTCGGCCGTGTCCGCAGCTCCGAGGGCGCCTCGCTCGTCGTCTCCGTCGACTCGGTCCGCCCCTTCCTGCAGTCGGGCCACAAGGCCTGGAGCATCAGCCGCGACGAGCGGCCGCCGAGCGACAAAATCACCCACGGTTCGCTCTTCGCCTTCGTCGCCGCAAACGACCCGGCGCGGCGCGACGCCATCCTCTCGCCGGGCAAGCCCAAGCCCCTCATCGCCGCCGATGCGCTCAGCGCCGAACTGCAGAGCCTCCTCAACAAGGAGCAGGCCATCGCCGTCGCCAACGCCCTGCGCGAAGACCTCCCCGTCTTCCGCATCGAGGGGCCGCCCGGCACGGGCAAGTCGCAGGTCGTCGCCACCGCGATCGCCGCCCTCGTCGCCTCCGGCAAGCGGGTGCTCCTCACCGCCAACACCCACACCGCCGTCGACAACATCCTCCCCCGGCTCGTCCGGCTCGGTGTGCCCGGCCTGCTCCGCGTCGGCAGCCGCACGGCACCCAGCGCCGAGCTCGCTCAGGCCCTCCACGACAAGGGGCTCCCGGACGATGCGCTCACCCTCGAGCTCCTCGCCGACGACGCCTCCGGCCTCGACGACCTCCGCGCCAAAATCCTCGCCAGCCGCGTCATCGCCTGCACCACCCATGCCTGCGCAAAGCACCCCGTCTTCTCGGTCCTTCGCGCGCAAGACGGCCCGCCGCAACAGCGCGGCGCAGCACGGCTGCCCATCTTCGACGTCGCGATCATCGACGAGGCCTCACAGCTCATCGAGCCCCTCTCACTCGCGGCCATCAACCTCGCGCGCCGCACGGTTCTCGTCGGCGACCAGCAGCAGCTCCCGCCCGTTGTCACCGCCGACGACGCCCTCTCTTCGGCCTTCACGGACGACGAAACCTCTATCACCCGCGACCTCGCCGCCATCGGCGTCGCAGGTCTCGACCGCTCCCTCTTCGCCCGCCTTGCCGGCCGCGTCCCATCCGTCATGCTGCGCACGCAGTACCGCATGAACAACGCCATCCAGGCCTTCCCCAGCCGCTCCTTCTACAGCGGCCTGCTGCAGCCCGACGCCAAGGTCGCAGAGCGTAACCTCCCCATCCCGGCCGAGGCACTCGCGGCGCTCGACCCCGAGCTCCGCAGACGACTCGACCCCGAGCGCCCTCTCGTCTGGGTCGACGACCCTGGCAAGCCCAAGGCCCGCTCCTGCTCACAGCAGGCCGCCGAGGTCGCCCGCACCGCGGCCGCCCTCTGGCGCCTCTGGCAACACCGGACCGAGGAGGTCCCCCGAGATGCCTGGCTCGGCATCGTCACACCCTTCCGGAACCAGTGCACCGCCATCCGCAACGCGCTCGTCGCTGAGCTCGGCGAAGAGGCCGCCCTCATCGAGGTCGACACCACCGACAAGTTCCAGGGCCGAGAGAAAGAGGCCATCCTCTTCAGCCTTGTCCGCAACACCTGGTCCGACTTCGTCTTCGACGAGCGCCGCATCAACGTCTCGCTCACCCGCGCCCGCTCCAAGCTCATCGTCTTCGGACCCAAAGAGCTTGGCCGCCGCATGCACGAGGTCTTCGCGCCCGCCGACGCACCCGGAATTGACCTCCAAGACTGAGTGCACCTCTACGGGAAGACTGACGCACCGCGACGCGTTGACTACGCTTGCCCTACCACCACGCGCGGCATAAACTCCCGCGTGGCTCCTCTTAACGACCCAGCGCGGTCCCTCGCCCACGGCACAATGCATGACCCAGTCCGTCGACCATCGCCTGCTCCTTCAGCAGTTCCACGCTCGCGTCCGCCAGCACCCCAACCGGGTCTATCTCACGCAGCCGATCGGCGGTGGGCAGGTCAAGGACTACACCTGGGCTGACGTGTCGAAAGAGGCGCGCACCATGGCGGCACACCTACAGTCGCTCGGCTACCCGCCCGGCTCCTGCATCGCCATGATCACCAAGAACTGCGCCCACTTCATCATCGCAGAACTCGCGATCTGGATGGCCGGCTACACCTCGGTCGCACTCTTCCCCACCTTCAACGCCGAGAACATCAGGTTCATCCTCGCTCACAGCGAGGCCAAGCTCATCTTCAT